>JAQBAV010000090.1:0-20392 GCA_032126595.1 Candidatus Omnitrophota bacterium
CCCTCCCTCTAATTAAGTGAGATAAACTAGAGATACTTACTGCCCCATATCCATTTAATCCTAGTTAATACCCAGATAACCACTTCCAACCGCCAAACACTATTACAAAGAAATTTGCAAATCTCGCAAAAGTACCCATTAACTAGGAAGTATTAACTAAAGGCCCTTTTAGAGATAAAGAGATAAGCGCTATTGAGTTTGCCCGATGAGGGCGAGTTTTTTGGCTCTGGTCCAGTTCTTGATTTGGATCTCGCGCTTACGAGCGGTGGATTTGTCTGGATGTTTTTCCTGATATACAAGTTCGACAGGCAGACGCATTCTGGTATAACGGCTGGCCTTCTTTTGGTTATGGCGTTTTACTCTTTCCGTAACTGCCGTGGTTATGCCAGTATACAGCATTCCGTCGTTGCATCGTAAAATATAAAGGTACCACATGTTCTTAGTATACCACGTTTTTATCGGAGGTGGCCCCTCGACTCGTAAAAATTCTCTAGAATTTTTACTCGCTCGGGGTCAGTTATAAAAAAACCAGGGGTTGTTCCCCCTGGTTTTTTTATAACTGGTGAGACGCCTTGGACTCGAACCAAGTACCCACGCCTTAAAAGGGCGTTGCTCTACCGGATGAGCTAGCGTCCCAAATTAGTTCGGAGTGTTCTACCAACTACCAACTACCAACTCACTTGGAAATTTCTTCTTCTTTATCTTTAAGGGCTTGATCGATAAGTTTTGTGTACTTGGTGGTCAGGTCCTGTATCTTTTCTTTTGTCTCAAACTTATCATCTTCTGTCATAAGGTTATCTTTCTCTGCTTTTGCCGCTTCATCATTGGCCTGATGCCGGGCGCTGCGTATTGATACTCTTCCTTCTTCCGCTATCCTGTGGAGAACCTTCTTAAGTTCTTCCCGGCGCTCGACAGTAAGTTGAGGCATTGATAATCTTATAACCTTGCCGTCATTTGAAGGAGTAATTCCCACATCTGAAGCAAGAATAGCCTTTTCTATAGCAGTAATTGAATTTTTATCCCACGGCTGAACAACTATTAGCCTTGGTTCGGGGGTGTTAATATTTGCAAGTTGTTTTAGTATAGTTTTGGTGCCGTAATAGTCAACCTTCACGTTTTCAATTAAGCTCGGGTGCGCTCTTCCTGTTCTAATTGTTGAAAACTGATGCTTAATAGATTCAACCGAAGCCTGCATCTTGGCTTCAGCGCCTTTTCTTACTTTAGCAACTTCTGTCTGCTCTGCCATAACTTTTTCCTCTCTTTAGCTGATAACAGTGCCTATTTTTGAGCCGCCTATAACTTTTTTTATATTGCCTTTTTTCTTTATGTTAAAAACCGTAATAGGTACATCATTATCCATGCAAAGGCTTACCGCGGTTGCATCCATAACTTTTAGTTTCTTTTTTAAAACTTCCATATAGCTAAGCTTTTTAAAGATCTTTGCTGATCTATGCTTTACTGGATCCTTGTCATAGACTCCGTCTACTTTCGTAGCTTTCATTATAAGATCCGCGTCTATCTCTATTGCCCGGAGCGCTGCGGCAGTATCGGTCGTAAAATAAGGATTCCCTGTGCCGCAAACAAAAATTACTACACGCCCTCTTTCGAGGTGTCTGACGGCTCTTCGCCTTATGTAGGGTTCAGCGAGTTCTCTCATTTCTATTGCTGTCATAACCCGCGTCTTTACATTTATTCTTTCAAGAGCATCCTGAAGAGCTAAGCCATTCAGCATTGTAGCAAGCATGCCCATATAGTCGGCCGTAGAACGGTCCATACCCCTGCTTGCAGCTGAAAGACCCCTGAAGATGTTTCCTCCGCCGATAACAATCGCGATCTCGGTGCCTTTCTTCCACACTTCTTTAATCTGCGAGGCTATGGAATCATTTATTTTGGGGTCTATGCCAAAACCTAAATTCCCCATCAGCGCTTCGCCGCTGATTTTAAGAAGAACTCTTTTAAGCTTTTTCTTTTTTACTGTCATGTGGATTTTACGCCTCTTCCCCGAGCTGATACCGAACAAATCTTTTCACTTGAATATTCTCGCCTATCGTTGCTACCAGCTGTGTAAGAAGGTCCTTGATCTTTAAATTAGGATCTTTAATGTAGGGCTGCTCTAAAAGACAAACTTCTGAAAAATACTTATCAAGCTTGCCTTCCACGATCTTTTCAATTACGTTATCAGGTTTACCTTTTATCTGAGAGCGGAAAACCTCTTTTTCTCTTTCTATGGCTTCGGCATCCACCTCTTCTCTTACGACATATATTGGATTGCTTGCAGCTATCTGCATAGCAACTTCTCTAACAAAGGTTTTGAAGTCATCATTGCGGGCAACAAAGTCTGTTTCACAGTTAACTTCCAGAAGCACACCTATTTTATTTCCCGTATGTATGTAGCTCTCTACGAGACCCTGGGAGGCGGCTCTTGAAGATCTTTTAGCTGCTTTTGCTACGCCTTTTTTTCTTAGAACATCTACTGCTTTTTCTATGTCGCCGCCGGCTTCCTTAAGCGCTTCCTTACATTCCATCATTCCGGCTGATGTTTTATCTCTTAGCTTCTTAACTGAATCCATTAAACTCATTTTTTACTCCTTACAATTACTTATCAAGCGTTATGTCGCCTTCTACGTCTTCTACGTCTTCATCTACTTCCGCTTCTTCTGTCGCTTCTTCCTTGGACTCTTCTTCTTCAACTTCTTCGTTTATCTCTTCTTTTATTTCGCCCTCTTCTATCTTTGCTTCTTCTTTAATTTCTTCTTTTGGTTCTTCTTTTTTAGCCGAAGTCTTTTTCTTTTTGCCGCCTGCAAATTCATTAGCGCCTTCTTCGATAGCGTCTGCTAAAGTTGTAAGAACATACTGAATAGACCTTATTGCATCGTCGTTACCTGGTATCGGATAATCGATAGAGTCCGGGTTGCAGTTAGTATCAACTAGCGCGACTATCGGTATTCCTATCTTCTTGCCCTCTTTAACTGCAATAGATTCATCGTCTGAATCAATAATAACTAAGGCAGCGGGAAGGGCTTCCATGGTTCTTATACCTTCGAAATACTTTAGAAGTTTGCCCTCTTCTCTGTCATAGCTCGCTTTTTCCTTTTTGGAGAAAGTTACATAAACTTCCTTTTCTTTCATTTCCTGGATTTGATTAAGCCTGGTTATACTCTTACGGATCGTACTGAAATTGGTCAGACATCCGCCAAGCCATCTTTCATCGACATAGAACATGCCACATCTCTCGGCCTGGTCTTTTACGATCTGTTTGGCTTGTCTTTTTGTCCCTACAAAAAGAACAGTCCCTCCAGAAGCGGCCGTTTCCCTAAGAAAGTCTGCTGCTTTTAGCAGGGATTTTTCAGTCTTTTCAAGATCGATAATATATATACCGCTCTTTTTCCCAAAAATAAACTGTTTCATTTTTGGGTTCCATTTATTGGTCTGGTGTCCAAAATGCACGCCATTTTCCAATAATTCTTTTATTATTTTTGATGTTGCTGGCATAATGATTTTACTCCTATTTCCCGCGAATTATACAATAACTACTTATCTTTTATCTCAACCACAACTAGTTGAACGAATATTATATAAAAAAAGCATATAAATGCAAGTACTTTTTTGCCTTATTCGGCAAACTGCATTTCGTAAAGCTTTTTATATAAAGCACTTCTGTCAAGAAGCTCCTTGTGGCAACCGACGTCTTTAATCTCGCCGTCTTGAATCACAACAATTTTGTCCGCATGAGTAATTGTGCTCAGCCTATGCGCAATTACTATAACAGTCCTTCCTTTCATAAGATTATTGATGGCTTCCTGAACAAGCTTTTCACTTTCCGTGTCTAGCTGGCTTGTCGCCTCATCAAGAATTAGTATGGGAGGGTTTTTATATATAGCACGGGCTATGGCTATTCTCTGTCTCTGACCTCCCGATATTTTGATCCCTCTTTCTCCTATAACCGTGTTATACCCGTCGGGAAAATCCTTTATAAAATCATGGGCATTTGCGGCCTTGGCTACCCTGACAAGCTGCTCTTCATTATCTTCATGCCCATAGCTAAGATTAGCTTTTACGGTATCATTAAAAAGAAGCGTTTCCTGTGTAACAAGCCCTATTTTTTCCCTTAATGCTTTTAAAGACATATCTTTTACGTCCATCCCGTCTATTAAAACTTTTCCCTTGTCAGCGTCATAAAACCTGGGAATAAGATTAACCAGTGTGCTCTTGCCTCCCCCCGAGGGCCCTACGAGGGCTACGATTTCGCCTTTGTTGATGGTCAGGTTTATATTCCTCAAAACATGCTCCTGGTCATATTTAAAGGCCAGGTCTCTTAGCTCTATACTTCTGGTAAAATCTTTCAGCTCAAGTGCATTTTCTTTTTCTTTAATTGTTACAGGGGTATCCAGCAGATCGAAAATTCGATCTGCCGCTGCCAGGGCCTGCTGGTTTATCCCGTATACATTACTTAATTTTTTTACAGGCTTCATCATTGAAAAGATAGCCGCTAGAAAGGCTGCGAAGACTCCAAAGGAAAGCTCCCCGCTGATTATGCTTTTCCCAGCTACCCACATTATAACTGCCACACAAGCAACGGCCACAGATTCTGTTAAAGGACTTACTATCTTCATCCTTTTTATGGCTTTCATATTAAGCCTGTAATAATACTGATTGTGGTCCTTAAACTTATTCAGTTCGTAATCTTCCATATTGAAAGACTTTACCAGCTTCATAGCTGTTATCGTCTCGAGGAGCATATTGTTAATATCCCCTACTTTTTCCTGGGAGCTTTTGCTTATCTTCCGGAGACGTTTACCTATGCGAATTACGGGTAAAAGTATAAGCGGAAAGACTGTAAGACTTATTAGAATGAAAGTCCAAGGCACCCCGCCGTATATTTTTAGAGCTATGAGAGCCCCAATATAAAATATAAGCTCGATAGGCTGGGCAAAAAGATCCGCTATTCCCGTTCCTATCGCATCTCTAATGACCGCTGCGTCATGCGTAATGCGTGACATTAGTTTGCCGGTGGGATTACAGCTATAAAAATCCATCGAAAGCTCCTGAAGCTTTCGATAAATATCATTTTTAACATCTCTAATGACCCTCTGGCTCACATTCCCTATTAGGTACGACTGCAAAAACTCAAAGATCCCCTTTAGGAGGAATATAACCACTATAATCGCAGTCATTATATTTAACAGCTGCAGCCTTGGCAGGTTGTTAATATTATCAATTATGCCACTGGCAAAAGCAGGTAGACTTACTCCTTGAGGCACAATGATGGCTTTTCCCGTTATCACCTTATCTACCAGAGGTATAATAAGCGCTAAGGGGGATGCTGCAAAGGCAGATGATAATACCATACAGGCTATCGCCAGAAAAAAGATACCGCTATGCGGCCATATAAGCTTTAAAAATCGTCCATAATTCTTCATCATAAGGGTACGATTTTAACACATTAGTCATGTGCTTGTCGAGAAGTAAACCTTCCCGCTTGCTCTAGGCATACAATAGTGATATAATGCTTCGAGATTGAACATATATTAATAAAAATAATAGGATGACTTTATGGCAAATTTGCGTGTAGCTGTTATTGGAACCGGGCATTTAGGCTCCTTCCATGCCAAGGTATATGCCCACATAGCAAAAAGAAAAAAGGTAAACTTTGTAGGCGTGTGTGATGTTGATGAGGATATTGCCAAGGCTGTTGCACACAAGTACAATACTGATTACTATACTGATTATCATGACCTCTTGGATAAAGTGGACGCGGTAAGCATAGTTGTTCCCACCACCTTTCACCATGCAATAGCTAAAGATTTTCTTAATGCCGGTATCCACGTCCTAGTAGAAAAGCCTATCACCAAGACTCTGGAAGAAGCAGATGAGCTCATTGCTCTAGCCGAAAAAAAGGATTTGATCATACAGGTCGGGCACATTGAAAGATTCAATTCCGCTGTCCGCGCGATAGAATCCTTGATTACAAAGCCAAAATTTATAGAATGTCAGAGACTCGGATCAATAAAAAGAAAAAAACGGGTTAAAGACGTTGGGGTTGTTTTAGACCTTATGATACATGACATCGACATCATACTGGGCCTGGTCAAATCCAAGGTAAAAGATATTGAAGCTGTGGGCGTTACCACTATTTCTGACCATGAGGATATAGCTAATGTGCGTCTCACTTTTCAAAATGACTCCATAGCTGACATCACAGCATCAAGGGTGACAAAGGAAGAAACTCGGAAAATACGCATCTTTCAGGAAGACTCTTATCTTCTTTTGGATTATATGCACCAGGAAGCCTTTAAATATCATAATTCTGATGACAAGCTGGAAAAGGAAAAGATAAAAATACGAAAAAAAGATGCTCTAAAAGTAGAGCTTAAATCTTTTATCGGCTGTGTTCAGAAAAAGCAAAGGCCTATTGTCTCGGGCATAGAGGGGCGCCAGGCGCTCCGGGTTGCTCTGGATATACTTGATAAAATAAACAATAAAAGCTGACCGCTGGGCATAGGCAAACTTCTTCACCACTCTGTATTCTGACACTTTTAATATCATGGATAAAAACATCCTCATTATTACCGGTGAACCATCCGGCGACATTCATGCCGGAGAACTCCTAAAGGAACTTAAACCGCTCGTAGGCGACGTTTCTTTCTGGGGAATCGGCGGAGACACTCTGTCTGGTGCGGGCATGGAACTTATAGAACACGTAAAAAATCTATCGCTTGTAGGTGTGGTAGAAGTCATAAAACACCTTCCTAAAATACACGCCCAATATAAAGATGTTGTACTAAACGTTCGCAAAAGAAAGCCTTCCCTGGCGATTCTTGTGGATTACCCTGGATTTAACTTAAGGATAGCTGCTTTCCTAAAAAAAGAAGGGGTTCCTGTTGTCTACTATATAATTCCTCAGGTTTGGGCATGGGGCCAAGGAAGAACTAAGCTTATAAAAAAGTTCGTGAATAAGGCCCTGGTTCTTTTTGACTTCGAAAAAAAGTTTCTTGAAGAATATGGTATAAATGCCGCGTTTGTAGGCCACCCTCTTCTGGATAAGTTTCCTGAAAATATTCAAGATAAACCCAAAATGTCTGAACTAAAAATCGCCCTTCTGCCGGGCTCCCGAAAAAATGAGGTAACAAAAATACTTCCCGAAATATTAGGCGCTGCGCGAATAATAAAAGACCGCTATAAAAACATAAAATTCTTTCTCGCTAAAAATTCAAATGTAAATCCTGAACTTTACGCCTCTTTTTTGAAGAGTTATTCAGATCTTGATATTGAAGGGGTGACGGACAATGTCTCCGGTGCTCTGGAAAAATCGGATTTTGCTATTGTTACTTCGGGAACAGCTACGCTTGAAACTGCAGTAATGGAAAAGCCTATGGTTATAGTGTATAAGATGTCGCATATTACTTATTTATTAGCTAAACACGTTTTTTCAAAAGTAGATTTTGCAGGCCTTGTGAATATTATCGCAAAGAAGGAAATCGTTCCGGAACTTTTGCAGGATAATTGTAGTCCTGAAAAAATCGCAAAGCGCGTCATAAATATATTAGACAATGCATTCCGTTTGGAAAAAATGAAAAATGATCTGCGGATGGTTAAGCGCTCTCTTGGGAAAAAAGGTGCTAGCGCTCGTACTGCTAAAGCAGTAGAAGAGTTTTATAGCTCTCTCTAAATTAAAACTGCCCCTTCTAGTTTGAACTTATTCTTTTCAACTCTTTCAATAACCAGATCAACAACTTTCTTAAGGTGGCCTTTTTTAACAATATCTTCTTCTGGACAGCCGTTGTCTAAAAGACATAAAACATTATCGATCTCCCGGTATGTAGCCCCTAATTCTCCCTCATCGGTCTGGCCCTCCCAGAGGTCTGCTGTCGGAGGTTTTGCAATGACCTCTTCATGTATACCAAGATAATCGGCGAGCTTAAAAACCTGCGTCTTATAAAGCGAAGAAAGCGGTGCTACTGCACATGCTCCGTCACCATGCATCGTAAAATATCCAAGTTTGAATTCTGTCTTGTTCCCTGTACCTGCAACCAGAGCTCCTATCGTGCTGGACTGATCAAAAAGGATAGACATTCTCTCTCTCGCCATCTTGTTGCCTCTTCTCACCTTGTCAGCATCCGGATAAATAGAAAAGTAAGCATCCACCATAGGGGCTATGTTTACCTTCTCACGCTTTATGCCTAGTTGGTCCGCCACCTCCTCAGCATGTCGGGTATCCTGATCGGCATAGGGCATTAAAAAAGCATATACATTATCCTTGCCCAGGGTTTTAACCAAAAGGCTGGCTACTGTCGCAGAATCTATTCCGCCTGAAAGACCTATGACAGCTTTATTAAAACCTTTTCCAGAAAACACTTTTTTAAGAGTTTCTATTATCTGGTTAGTTTTTTTAGCCGGATCGAATTCTAATAATTCTTCCCTAATCTCTCTCATCCTATATTGCCTCTATTACAAGTCCTTCAGAGTCTGCCATTTCTATGGTTTTTTCTTTGTCTACCAAAAACATTTTTCCGCTTTCTATAGCCAGAGCGCTAAATTTGTTGCTTATCAAAGCAAGCATCGTGTTAGAGCCTACCGTGGGAATGTCCCACCTCATATCCTGATTTAATCTCGACATTTTAACCATTACGCATCCTTCACCGGCAAGCTGTTTGGCTCTCTTTATTGTTGCATCAGTCCCTTCCATCGCTTCCACTGCAACAATGGTTTTATCTTTAACAATAACGGTTTGCCCGATATCCATATTCGCCATTCTTCTTGCAACATCAATTCCGAATGCTATATCGTTTTTTATTCTTTCGTCAGGCAAGGTTTGACCTAGAATCCCTTTTTCGGCTAATAAGTGCTCCAGGTAATCTGTTCCTTTAATAACTTCCACTCCTATCATCTTTAGCTTTTTAGTTATATCTTCCAAAAGAGAATAATCTGCTTTGTCGTTTGTTTTTCCTATAAAGGGAAGCGGTTCTTTCCCTTTCTCTTGCCTGCGGAAAACAACACTTTTATTTACTTTTCCTAAGAGCGCAAGCTTGCGGATCCGTTCTTTTATAAGTAAGAAAATGAATTTTTTTATCTCCTCTACGCTAACCCAATACACCCTATCCGCAATATTATCCAGCTCATGTGAAGCCATACCCTTTATGGCGTAAACTACCACCTTATCGCCTTTTTCTTGGGCAGATTTAACAAACTCTATGGGTAGTGACCCTTCTCCTGCAACTAATCCGATTTTTTTCATAATTTTATTTTTTTGCTGTCAACTACACTAAACATCAGGTCGCCTTCGCAAACAACCGCGCCATCTACAGTTGCTTCTCCGTGCACTACCATAATACTGCCCCGTACTACTTTTTTTACCGTTGCATTCAAGACCAACTGGTCTCCGGGCGTGACGGGTTTTCTGAATTTTACCTTATCTATAGTCATAAAAAATGCGATCTTCTCGCTTTGCCCTTCGTCGATCAAGGACAGAAGACCACCCGTTTGAGCTAAAGCTTCGACTATAAGCACCCCCGGCATAACGGGCTCTCCGGGAAAATGCCCCTGAAAGAAAAGCTCATTCATTGTGACATTTTTTATAGCTTTTATCCATTTACCTTTTTCATAATCAATAACTCTGTCTACCAGTAGAAATGGATATCTATGAGGAATCCTGTCCATTATCCCTTTAATATCAATCATTCTTTCGCTCATCTTTTCTCCTTCTTTTTTCCCTCTAATATTTAATGTTTACTTGATATATTTTTCATATATCTTCTTAACCATTCGGCCGTTAAGAAGATGTCCGGATTTCTCTGCTACAAACTTTCCCTTAATAGGTTTGCCAAGAAGATTAAGATCACCCACTAGATCTAATATTTTATGCCTAACCGGCTCATTTGGAAAGCGTAAAGTGGTCTTTGCCGGTCCCTTCTTTCCCATTATAAGTGTATTTTCATAGGTAGCTCCCCGGCCCAGTCCTAGCAGGCGTAATAGAAGCGCCTCTTTTTTTAAACAAAAAGTTCTTGCTGGAGCGATTTCTTTGATGAAAGAAGTTTTATCCCCATTAAACTCAAAAACCTCTTTTCCTATAGATTGTACGCTGTAGTCTATTAAAAAAGATACGCTAAATCCGTCATAAGGAAGCGCTTTTAAGATAGAACCCTCATTTTCTACCACTTCTTCTTCGCTTATTACAACATATTCTCTTTCCTTGTCCTGCTCTTTTACTCCGGCGGTCCTCAGCTTCTCAATAAACCCTAACGCGCTCCCGTCCATAGCCGGGAGCTCCTCTCTATTAACCTCTATAAGAACATTGTCGATCTCCAGCGCCCACAAGGCTGCTAATAAGTGTTCTACGGTTTGGACTTCCGCTTTTCCTTTAGATATAGTGCTTCTTCGTTTCTTTTGAAAAGATAAAATACCCTCTTTTAAAGAAAGGTCGTCTTCAGCGGGAAGATCTACTCTTCGAAAAATAATCCCGGATCCTGCCTCACTTGGCTTACATACAACCTTAACTTCACGGCCAGTTTGAAGAGCCTTCCCGGAGAAGCTTATCTCTTTTGATATTGTTTTTTCTTTTGACATGTTTAATTACCATAAGGGGTCAGACCTTTCATGTTAGCAACATGTTTTGGATCTGACCCCTTTGTAAATCTATCTATGCGCGCTGGTCACTATTTATTAAGTCTCTTTAAAACCTCGTCAGTGATATCATAGTTGTCTTTAAAATATCTTACGCTCTGCTCATCGAGAATATAATCATAATTGCCTTTTTTGCCTATATCCTCTACAACTGCGTTTATTTCATCAATGACATCTTTAAACATAGTGTTCTTTTTTTCCATTACCTGTCTACGTGATTCTCTGTCAAACTCAGCAAGCTGGGCTAACCTTTGGTCAACTTCAACCTGTTTCTTAGATTTAGCGTTCCCTGATGCGAGTTCCATTTCTCCTCTAAGCTTTGTTAACGCTTCTACCATTTTCTTTCTATCTTCGCCAAGCTTAGTAGTAATGCCCGAGAGTTCTGATTCAAGCGTTTTTGTTTTTTCGTATTCATAAAAGGCTCGCTTCATATTAACAACGCCGACCTTTTCACTGGCTGCGAAAGAAATAGTAGATATCATGGATACTGCTAATAGTACTGCTGCAAGAACGCTTATTTTTTTAATCTGCATCATTTGTTTCCCCCTTTTTATTGCTCTCAATATTTACCTTAGAAGCCGTGACTAACGCTAAAATAAAATTGCCCTTCTCTCTTGTCGTCATAGTTTCTATTTAATGGGTATCCATAATCAAGCCTTACAGGCCCTATCGGAGTTTTTACTCTTAAACCAACACCGGTACCTTGTTTATAATCTGCTCCTGAAAAAATTTTTGTGGCATCAGCCCATACATTACCTACATCATAAAAAACTGCGCCCTTAACAAGGTTTTTATATATCGGAAAGGAAACTTCAACATTACCCACAACCATAGCTTCTCCACCTAGGGCTGTATTAGTTCCTCGGTCTCTAGGGCCTACACCTCTTTGTTCATAACCTCTAATTGTCGTTGCGCCGCCGGCAAAAAATCGTTCATAAATTGGAACTTCGTCTGAATCTCCGTAGCTCTCTACCATACCGGTTCGTCCCTTAAGCTCTAAAACTACCCTTGGAAGCATGCTCGGCAATATACTTTGATAATACGCACCATGTAGCCATCCCTTTATGAAGTCTTTGTCGCCGCCCATAAATCCTCCGGCGTTTTCTAAAGAAAAACCTGTATTAAAACCCTTTGTAGGCGAATATTTATTGTCTCTGGTATCTAGTCCTATATTCCAAGTTGCGCGGCTTATCCAATTTTTTCCTTCTTCTTTTTTGAGGTCATTGGTAGCATTGTCGGGTATATTCCCGATCTCTACTTCTTCAAGGTTGTATATAAGACTTGTGCCAATATAGTCTGTTATTTCTTTTCCGAGCCTTAGGCTTCCTCCCGTACGCGTTTCATCATACCCGTACCCGGTATCTCCGTAGCGCTTATGTTCATTCCTATAGAAATCAAATCCAAAAAGATATGGGTAATCAAATATCCATGGATCTGTCCAACTAACTAGATAGTTACTTCTTGATACACCTAATTCGGCGCGGATAGTCAGATTTTGTCCTGACCCGGTAAAACGAGGAAAATTCATTATATCAAAATTCTTTTGACCTATCTGTACAAAACCAAGAAAAGAATCCACGCTACTATATCCGCCGCCGAAAGAAAATTCTCCGGTCTTTGTTTCTTTTACTGTTACATTAAGATCTTTTACGTTAGGTTCACTCGTGGGAACTGTGTCAAAATATACATCTTCAAAAAATCCAAGATTATAAATTCTTTCCTTGCTTTTTTTAAGCTTCTCTCCGTCATATCTTTCTCCGGGGTATAATCTTAACTCTCTTCTTACAACCTTGTCTTTGGTTTTGGTGTTCCCCAGAACATTTACCTTACCCACATAGATAATCTGGTGCGGGGTAATAACATACATCATGTCCATTCTTCCTGTTGAAGCGTTATATTTGTGCTGCAGGTCGACTTCGGCATCCATATAACCTGCATCATAATAAACGGATCTTACCGCTTCAATGTCCTCTTTAATTTTTTCGTAGTCAAAATCGTCTCCCGCCTTCATTTTTATCTTTTTGTATATCTCTTCCTCGGTGAAGACTAGATCTCCTTGAATCGTTATTTCTCCCACTAAATATTTTTGCCCCTCGGAAACTACTACCGTTAGGTACATATCTTTTCCATCTTCGGAATAATCACGTCTGCTGTTTACGCTAGCATCTAGAAAACCTTTGCTTCTGTAGTACGCTTTTATTCTATTGAGGTCTGCCTGAAATTGCTCTTCATCAAATGACCCTTTACGTATGAACCACCATGCTGTTTTTGTTGCCATCAATTTTAACAGTTCGCCTGATGGAACGTTTTTATTTCCCTCTATTTTGATGGTTTTAACTCTACTAGGCATTCCTTCATCTATTACGAATATTACATTGGCTCTTCCTGTTTCTGCTTCAGTCTCAATATCGTAATCTACGGAAACACTGGAATATCCTTCTTCGACATAATAGCCTCTTATGGCTGCGACGTCTTGCGAAATAAGGTTCAGATCTAACAGGTCCCCTTTTTGAATGGTCACCTTCTTAGTTAAACGTCCGCTCTTAAGCCTTGCATTTCCGCGAAACTCAATATTATCAATAATAGGTTTTTCAACTACCGTAAAAACAACTACTACGCCTTCGGGCAGGTCTTCTGTTTCTACGAAAACATCACTGAAAAAACCCATAGCATAAAGTCTTTTTAGCTCCTTATTTAGCGCTGACTCTTCAAATGCGTCTCCGGGCTTCAGTTTCAGCTTATTAAGTATGGTAGCGCTGCTTATGGCATAATTTCCCTTTATCTGGATGTCTACAACTCTCTTACCACCCATTTCCGGGACAGTCGAATCATCGGCAGCCATAACTAAACCGCTTGAAAAAATTGTGATTAAAACTGCAGCGATACATTTTAGGATGTTATTATTCTTCATTAAAATCCTTCCTCTTCTTCGTTTGCCCTGGATAAATTACTAAATTTTGTATACTCATGTAAAAACGCTAATTTTACTGACCCAACGGGACCATGCCTTTGCTTTGCAATGATAACTTCGGCAAGCCCCTTGTTCTCTTCTGTAGGATTATAATACTCTTCTCTTAGAAGCAACATTACAAGATCGGCGTCCTGTTCTATGGCCCCTGATTCCCTGAGGTCTGAAAGCATTGGACGATGGTCGGCTCTTTGTTCAACAGCCCTTGAAAGCTGGCTTATGGCAATTACCGGTACACTAAGCTCGCGCGCAAGAGCTTTCATAGAACGGGAAATCTCTGATATTTCCTGTTGGCGATTATCTGACTTGCTCTCCCCTCTCATGAGCTGAAGATAATCAACTATTATAAGCTGTATGTCGTATCTGGCTTTAAGCCTTCTTGCTTTTGCTCTTAATTCTAAAGCAGATATACCGGGAGAATCATCTATGTAAATGGGTGACTCCGATAAGTTTCCGGCAGCCGTAACAAGCTTCGGCCAATCTGACTGAGAGAAAAAGCCTGTTCTTACCTTGTGAGCGTTTACATGCGCTAGGGAACAGAGCATCCTCTGAACGAGCTGTTCCTTTGACATCTCTAAGCTGAATATAGCGCATGGTACTTTTGAAATAACACCTGCGTGTTCAACCATAGCAGTCGCCAAAGCACTCTTTCCCATGGAAGGCCTTCCCGCCAATACTATTAGGTCTGATTTCTGCAAGCCAGCGGTCATGACATCCATATCATGGAATCCTGTAGGTATACCGGTGATATTTTCTTTTCTCTGATAAAGGCGATCTATAGTTTCGATGCTTTCTTTGACTATATCTTTTATGGGAGTTATTTGTGCATTACGAGTTTTATCAGAAGTAATATTAAATATGAGTTTTTCTGCCCTATCGAGAAGTTCTCCAACCTCGCTGGAAGGCTCAAAACTCTCTGTTACGATCTGTGTTGCAGTGTTAATAAGGGTTCTTAAGAGGAACTTTTCTCGAACGATCTTTGCGTAATGTTCGACATTGGCTGCAGTGGGGATACTTGAAGTAAGCTCACTTATATAGGCTGCTCCTCCCGCCGCGTCCAACTTTTCTTTCTTCTTTAACGCCTCGATAAGTGTAACGATATCGATAGCCTCGTTTTCATCATATAGTTTGATGATGGCTTCGTATATTATTTTATTGGCCTCCTTATAGAAGGAGTTCTTATCTAGAAATTCGATGGATGTAGCGATTGCTTCTTTGTCGAGAAGCATGGAAGCAAGAACTGCAGTTTCCGCTTCGATATTCTGCGGAGGTACTTTACCAATAAGGTCTTTAGAAATCATCTTTTAGGAAGCTTAAGTTGTTATTTTTTGACAACCCAAACTCTAATTTGGGCTTTTACTTCTGGGTGTAATTTAACGTCGATATTATATACGCCTAGAGCTTTTATAGGTTCGGCGAGGGCGATTTTTTTCTTGTCTATTTCCATGCCCTCACTCTTGAGGGTTTCAGCTATATCCTCAGAAGTTACCGCACCAAAAAGCTTATCTTCTTCCCCTGCTTCGACAGAAATGGTGCAGGAGATATCTTTCAGCTTTGCAGCTACCTCTCGATATTCTTCTATTATCTTTTTTTCAATGCGTTCTTTTTCGCGCTTTTTATCTTCAAGTATTCTTAGGGCGTTCTTCGTAGAAGGGATCGCTATCTCTTTTGGAATTAAATAATTTCTGGCATACCCATCCTTGACTTCTATTTCATCACCCATCGATCCAAGATTTGCTGTATCTTTTACTAAAATTACTTTCACCTTTTTCCTCCTCTACTACCGCTACTACCGCCACGTTCTCTCTGTGTTCCTGATGTTATCTTTACAAAGGGCAAAAGTGCTGCTAATCGTGCTTTTTTGATAGCATTTGATACCATTCTCTGGTGTTTAGAACAATTCCCCGAAAGTCTTGTTGCCAGGATCTTACCTCGTTCAGTGATAAATCTCTGCAAAAGATCTACTTCTTTATAGTCCACTGCTTTAGTATTATCCCTACAAAGCCTACAGGGTCTTTTTTTGAAGACTCTTCTAGTTTTTGTTACTTCTTTTTTCTTAGCCATGTTTGTTACTCACCGTTTCCTTGTATTTTTATGTTTTCCTTTTAGAAAGGTATCTCTTCTGAAGCATCTGCTCCATAATCGGCATCCAAGTCTATGCTTCCCACTTCGGGAGTCTTTTCTACCGTTTGCGGTTTTTGATCGCCCTTTGATCCAAGAAACTGAACGCTACTGGCGATAACTTCAACCGTACTTTTTTTCTGTCCGTCTTGCCCTTCCCAGTTGCGGCTTCTTAAGCGTCCCTCCACAAGAACGGGCCTGCCTTTGGCAAGATATTCGCCGCATACCTCTGCCATCTTTCCCCATATAACAACCCGGAGGAAACTAACTTCTTCTTTTTTTTTCGCCGGCAGAATCTTTATAACCGCGATTTACAGCAACTGTAAAATTGGCTACCGCTGCCCCGCTAGGTATATATCTCAGTTCCGGGTCCCTTGTCAGGTTTCCCATCAAAAAAACTTTGTTTAAGCTTGCGGCCATTTTATTTTCTCCTGTTTTTTAGATATACCCCTCTCTTGAGTATATCTACTTGAAATCCAAAGGACCTAGTCTTCCTTGGAAATCAGAGTTCTTAAGATGCTTGTGTTGATCTCAAACTGCCTGGAGATCTTCGCGATTACCTCAGGAGTAGCTTTAAACCCGACTTCATAGTAAATACCTTGTTTTTTCTTCTTTATTGGATACGCAAGAGTTCTTTTCCCCATAAGGTTTTCTTTTACGACATCTCCTGCGTTCTCTTTAATAATAGAATTTACAAGTGCTTTTACTTCGTCTTCGGATTCGCTCTTTTCTGGATCAAAAATAACAAGCGCTGAATAAGATTTTGTTTTTTCCATAATTACCACCATGTTTGTTTGTTAGATAATAACATATATTAAGTATGTTATTCAAGAGTTATATTTACACTAATTAAATTGGTTCATTGCCTCTTTGATGCCCGTTTTAAGCCATGTTTCCACACATTCGACAGCCTTTTCCATGGTCTGGTTCAGGGCGCTTTTATCTTTCCTGGAGAATGATGACAAGACATGTGAGGCTAATTCCGCGTCAAATTCCGATCTTCCTACACCGATTCTAAGTCTGGCAAACTCTGAACCCATGTTTTCAATGATAGACTTTAGTCCATTGTGTCCGCCGGAGGAGCCCTTCCTCTTAATCCGTAAGACTCCCAAATCAAGGTCGGCGTCGTCCGTGACTACCAATAGGTCCTCTCTGTCTTCCAATTTAGAGATACAAACCGAGGCTACCGCTTCGCCTGATAGATTCATATATGTTAGCGGTTTAAAGAGCACTACTTGATCCCCGAATATCTTGGCTATGCCGTAGACACCGCCATATGCTTTTTTCTTAATAGGGCATTTGTGCTTCCTGGCTATCTCGTCTATGACATTGAAACCTATATTATGCCGAGTATTTTTATACTTTAATCCAGGATTTCCCAATCCAACGAGTATTTTCATTTCCCTATCGCTACCTTACGCAACTGCCTATTCTTCACTTTCGGCTTCTTCCTCTTCAGCGCCCTCTTCTTCTTTCTTACCCTTCTTTATAACTTCGGGCTCTAGCGATCCCTCTTCGCCTTCAACTGCTTCTGGCTCCTCTTCCTCTGCTTTTGGCGGAGTTACATGTACTATGAGCTTTTCTGCCTCTTCCACAGGAATCACGCCTTCAGGAAATTTTATGTCTTTAACGTGTATTCCATCTCCTATTTTTAGATCATCAACACGGATGTCTATATGCTCCGGAATGGCTGTTGGTAGACACTCAACTTCAATCTCCCACATTATCTGGGCTAAAACACCATCCTCTTCTTTCACGCCTACAGCTTCACCCTTAACAGTAAAAGGCACTGTAACTTTAATCTTTTCAGTTAAGGAAATCTCGTGAAAATCTACATGCAAAAAGCCGTCATGCACAGGTTCAGTCTGTATTTCGTGTACGATAACTGTTTTTTTGCCATCTTTGCCAATATCAAGAGTAATAATAGCATTCTCTCCTGCTTCGGTATGAAGCGCGCGCCACAGTTCCTTTTTGTCTACTAGAATGTTAGAGCCTAGCTTCCCTCCCCTATAAACAACCGCTGGAACTTTTCCTTCTCTTCTTAAATGCGTATTAGCAATCTTTCCTAGGCCTTCTCTAATTTCAGCCTTTAGCACTATCTTTTCCATTTATCTCTCCTCTTTTCTTTATTCAAACAATGCACTTATTGTTTCTTCAGTATGTATCCTCTTAATGGCTTCGGCTAACACTGGAGAAATCGAAAGCTGGACTATCATATCCAGTTTCTTTTCCTCAGAAAGAGGAATTGTGTCAGTTACAACCAGTTCCTTTATCTCCGAACCTTTAAGTCTTTCTATAGCCGGACCGCATAATACCGGATGTGTGACCGCAGCATATATATCTTTTGCTCCATTTTTCTTGAGAGCGGCTGCAGCTTCTGTTAAGCTCCCTGCAGTAGCAACCATATCGTCCACCATAACAACATTCTTACCTTTAACGTCTCCCATAATGTGCATAACTTCAGTTTTCTTATCGTCAATGCGTCTTTTGTCGACTACAGCAAGGTCTGCACCAAACTTCTTGGCATAGGCTCTGGCCGTCTTAATGCCTCCAACATCGGGTGAAACTATCACAATGTCTTTGATATTTTTGTCTTTAAAATATTGTCCGAAAACACTGACCGCAAAAAGATGGTCAAGCGGTATATCAAAAAATCCCTGTATCTGTCCCGCATGTAAATCTATAGTAAGAACCCTATCTGCTCCCGCCCTTGTAACCAGGTTAGCTACAAGTTTCGCAGTTATAGGTACGCGGGGTCTATCTTTTCTGTCTTGTCTTGCATATCCATAATAAGGGAGTACAGCCGTAATTCTTTGGGCAGAGGCTCTTTTTAAGGCGTCGATCATTATTAAAAGTTCCATCAAATGTTCGTTAGCGGGGTATGAGGTGGACTGAATCACAAAAACATCCTTCCCTCTTACGTTCTGGTTAATCTTTACTTTTATTTCCCCATCGCTAAAGCGTTCTATATCACACGAACCAAGAGCCACGCCCAGATTATCGCTTATCTTCTTAGACAAACCGGGATTACTGTTCCCTGAAAAAAGCATAAGACCATTCATAATAATTCCCCTTTTTGTATTTTAGTCGGCCTGCCCCTTGCCAACTTCAATAAAACTACCAACTTCGGTATTATCTTTAATTTCAGCCCCTTCTTTAATTCTTGTAAAAGGCCCTATTTTACATCCTATTCCAATTGTTACGTCTTTTTCGATTACAGTGCAAGGAAATATAGTGGTATCTTTTCCTATAACTGCTTTTTCATCAACATAAGTTGTATTAGGATCAACGACCGTAACCCCTGAATCCATTAACTTGCTTATAACTTCTTTGTTTATAATATTGTTGACCATGGCAATATCTCTCCTCGAATTTATTCCTATCGATTCTTCTGGGTTACAACTTTCTGTTAAAACTTTCTTCCCGTTACTAACCAGTATATCAACGATATCGGTAAGATAAAACTCCTTTTTTTTCTTATTGATCTCAATGTCGCGAATAAACTTTTGGAGGTCACTATTATTAAAGCAATATGTTCCTACATTTATTTCTTGTATCTCTTTTTCATCGGGTGAGGCATCTTTTTCTTCAACAATACGTAATACTCCGCTATTCTTTCCTCGCACTATCCTTCCATATGAAAATGGATCTTCCATTTTACACGTAAGGAGCGTACAAGAGGCTTTTCCGCTTATATGCTTATTTAAAAGACCAGTAAGCGTGCTGGCAAGAATGAGGGGAGCATCTCCACAAGTAACCAACACCGTGCCCTTAAAATCTTCTATTGTCCCAGCGGCACGCCGAAGAGCGTCTCCAGAGCCAAGAAGTTCTTCCTGCTTTACATATTTTATTTTTTCTTTCAAAGAACTTTTTATAACCTCGCCCTTATATCCCACAACCGCAATAATGCTCTTTATTCCCGCTTGCCCAAGATTGGATACAACCCTTGCAAGTATCGGTCTCGAGCCAACTTCATGCAGGACCTTGGGCGTCTCTGTCTTCATCCTGGTCCCCAGGCCCGCTGCGAGTACTACTGCAACAACATCATTCATATCTTTTAAAGTGCCTTTCAAATATCGTCAAAGAATAAAAATCCTTATTAAAGGGCGACGTTTCCCTTCGAATCTTCTTCACACCCATAAAAATTATAAATAATCCCTTCCTTTAAGGAAGGATAGCAGTTCTTGATATCTTCAATATCAAGAACGTTGAAAGGAAACCTTGGTTGCCTTTCAAAAAAATTCGGCGATTTGAGCCCGAACCGCGATAGCGGTGAGGGGCCGAAGATGACTGCGTCCTATAGCACGTCAGTCGAAGGCCCGAATTTTCAAAGTGGCTGGCGGGCAAGGATTCGGCGCCTTCAGGCTTCTATTACTTCTCTGATTCTCGCTATCGCTCGCATCAGAACTTATTTTCGCCTTCCGGTCGGCCATCCAACGTCTTCTACGTTATCGTTTTCTCGCCAGCTCGTAAACTCTCTTTATTAAAGGGCGACGTTTCCCTTCGAATCTTTTTCTTCTTCACACCCATAAAAATCAGCTGCTGCTGATTTTTATGGCTGGCGGGCAAGGATTCGAACCTTGACAGGCAGCTCCAAAAGCTGCTGTGCTACCATTACACAACCCGCCAATGCTCCTTTGTAACACCCTTCCGCGGCACACACACTACAAAAAGGATCAAAGC
>JAQBAV010000091.1:0-3643 GCA_032126595.1 Candidatus Omnitrophota bacterium
CCAAATATGACGCCAAGAAAATTATTTTTGTAGGAGCAATGGATTATTATGCCAACGTTGATGCTGTTGTATATTTTTATCAAAATATTTTTCCGATTATAAAGAAACAAATCCCAGAGATAAAATTTTACATCGTTGGAAATAGGCCCGTAAAAGAGATTAGAAAACTGGGCAAAGATCCAAACGTTGTTGTTACGGGGTTTGTTGAAGATACCCGCCCCTATCTAGCAAATGCAAGCGTTTGCGTAGTTCCCCTAAGGATGGCAAGAGGAGTTCAGAATAAGATTTTAGAAGCAATGGCATGTAGGATACCGGTAGTGACTACCTCAAAAGGAAACGAGGGGATCAACGCGAAGAGAGGAAAAGAAATTATTGTTAATGATGATCCTGAAGAATTTGCAGAAAGTGTAATAAAGCTAAACTTAAAAGAAGAGTACAGAGACGATATTGCAGGCAATGGAAGACAATTTGTAGAAAAGAATTTTAGTTGGCAAAAAAGCATGGATGATCTGGAAAGTATTGTGACAAGAGAAAGCAACAAAGAATAGTAAAAATTCAAAAAAGAAACAGAAAAAAAGAGGATATAGAGTTTTTTTGATAAAAAGCGGTAGAGGTTGACTTTTTACCGGCAGTTGCTAAAATATAGAGATATTGTATCAATATTAAGAATATTTAACTGACAGAGGAAAAAAATGATAAATCAGACGCTAGTTTTAATAAAGCCAGATGGGATGGCAAAATCTCTTACAGGGAACGTTTTAACAAGACTTTCAGAAACAAAGCTTGAGATTATTGGCGCAAAAGTGGTAAAAGTGTCCAGAGAATTGGCAGAGGTTCACTACGGGGCGCTTAAAGGGGAGCTTTTTTTTGGAGAGTTAATAAAGTACATAATGGGGGAATACCACAAAAAGAAAGTTATGGCGCTTGTATATTGGGGGGAAGACGCAATACACAAGGTGAGGGATATTTGCGGGAAAACAAATCCTGAAGAGGCCGACTCGGTGTCCATAAGGGGAGCTTACGGGAGAATAACCACAAAGGGCGTATACGAAAACGTAATACACGCCTCAGCAAATGCGGAAGATGCCGAAAGAGAGATAAAGCTGTGGTTTGAGCCGAAAGAAATAATATTTGATGTTTATCCTACAAAGGAAATAGACGAACAAAAAAAAGAAGCAGTGTGGGCGTAAGTCTAAACTAACACAAAAAGGAAATCATGATTAAATCAATGACAGGCTTTGGCAAGGCGGCGGAAGATTCTCCTTACGGGAGGATCATTATAGAGATAAAGACCCTCAACCATAAGAGTTTAAGTATAAACTGTACTCCATTTGATGGATTTTTTCTTTTAGAAGAGAAGTTAAAAAACATTCTTCAGGAAAAATTATTTAGAGGAAAGGTCTTTGTTAAAATTTCTATAGAAAACAGCAGCGAAAGTAAGGTCCTGCAAAAAATCGGAATAAATGAAGCTGTTGCAAAAGAGTATCTTAAAAAGATTAAAAAGACAAAAAAGGAACTAGGTCTCCCGGGAGAAATAGAAATAAAAGAAATAATAGCACTGCCTGGTGTTATAGAATACGGATCCGATAAGAAAGTCGAAAAATTATGGCCCTATATCAAAAAAGCAGCCGATAAAGCCCTCACAAAACTCATAGAATTTAGAAAGAATGAAGGAAGGCGCTTGGAAAAAGATTTTATGGATAGGCTTAAAATGATGCAGAAAGCCATAAAAGAGATAAAAAAATATGAAAAGCAAAGCGTTGCTGACTACAGAAAAAAACTCTCTAAAACCATAGATGAATTGATTGGAAAGGGAGAGGCAGACAAGAGCAGGGTAGAGCAAGAAGTAGCGATATTTGCTAAAAATTGCGACATTACCGAAGAAGTCGTAAGGCTAGAACATCACTGCCAGTCCTATAAAAGCACCATCGAAAAAGCAAAAACGGATGTTGGGAAGAAGCTCGACTTTATAGCTCAGGAAATGCACCGCGAAACAAACACTATAGGGGCAAAAGCAAGCGATTTCAGGATTTCCAAGGCAGTTATTGACATTAAAAGCGAAATTGAAAAGACGAGAGAACAGCTAAAGAATATCGAGTAATAATAATCCGTAAAAAAGCGAATGAATAAAGAAAAACAAACACTGGTAATAATTATTTCGGCTCCCAGCGGGTGCGGAAAAACAACTATAGTTAATAAGTTGCTGGGGAAAATGCCGGGAATTAAAAGATCTATCTCATGCACGACAAGATCCCCGAGAGAAGGAGAAGCAGACGGGGAAGACTATATCTTTATGTCGGAAGAAGAGTTTAAAAGAAAAAGGGAAGAAGGAGCGTTCCTTGAGTGGGAAGATAATTTCGGACAAAGCTATGGAACGCTTGAAGTTCAGGCGAAAGAAGCTGCCGCTGAAGGAAGGGACATAGTTTTAAGTATAGACGTAAAGGGCGCAAGAAAAGTAAAAAAGAAAATCCCAGAAAGTATAAGCGTTTTTATTATGCCGCCTTCCGTTGAAGAGCTGTATGCAAGACTAAAAGGCAGAAACACTGACAATAATGAACAGCTCGAGATGAGGATAAAAGAAGCAAGAAAAGAAATTGAAGCGTCAGATGAATATGATTATTTAGTGGTAAATGAAGATTTAGACCAAGCCATAGAAGAGCTTTGTGAAATAATAACAGAAGAAAAAGAAAACAGAAAAGAACAAACAAAAAGCGAGGAATAATGGATAAAGTTATATCTGTAGAGGATCTTATGCAAAGAGTGGGAAGTATTTATAAATTGTGTAATCTAGCCGCGATGAGAGCCATGGAGCTTAACGCAGGAATGAAAAGACTGGTCGAAGCCGAACCCAAAACAAAGGTTACAACAATAGCAATTAGAGAAATAGTGGAAGAAAAAGTAAAACTTAAACTGCTTAAAAAGAAGTAAGAAATGAAAAAGAATATACTCCTAGGAGTAACTGCCAGCATAGCCAGTTATAAGGCGTGTGAGATAATAAGACTTTTACAGAAAAAGAATTTTTCTGTCAGATGTGTTATGACCAAAGACGCCGCGCAATTTATAACCGCGCTTACGCTGGAAACGTTGTCAGAGCAAAAGGTTGCTATAGATCTTTTCAGCTTACCTGAAACAAAAAATCCGAAACACATCTCTCTTTCTGATGAGGCTGACCTTATTCTTGTAGCGCCAGCCACAGCGGATACGATTAGCAAGGTCGCTGCTGGAATATGCGACGATATTTTAACCTGCAGCATATGTTCTTCAAGCGCTCCAGTGGTTTTTGCGCCCGCCATGAACGATAAAATGTTCGCCAACCCTATAATCCAGGACAAGATAAGATATCTGAAGGATAAGGGTTATTATTTTGTCGACCCGGTTAAAGGAGCCCTGGCCTGTGGACGTGAAGGAACAGGGCACTTAGCCCCCCTTGAAGATATAGTAGTTCAGGTAGAGCAATTACTATCATAATGAAAACTGTTAAACCTCATAAAAGAATCCTAGTGACCGCAGGCCCGACGAGGGAGCCCATAGACCCTGTGCGCTATATTTCGAATCTATCTACTGGATTAATGGGTTATAAAATTGCGGAAGAAGCAGTTAAAAGAGGGCACAAAGTTTCACTTATAACAGGGCCCGTAGAGAT
>JAQBAV010000092.1:0-3316 GCA_032126595.1 Candidatus Omnitrophota bacterium
CCGAAGAATTAGGTATAAGTGATTACCCCTGTCCGGCAGGAGGGTGTTTGCTGACAGACCCTAATTTTAGCAAAAGGTTAAAAGATCTATTTGAAAACGGCACAGTTGACGCAAACAATGTGGAGATGTTAAAGTTAGGCAGACAGTTTAGACTCTCGCCATCATTTAAGCTGGTTATAGGAAGAGATGAACGAGAAAATGGTATTCTTATGTCACTAGCAAAAGAAGATGATGTTATTCTTGATCCGGGAGAGATTGTTGCAGGAGCCACCGGCCTTGGAAGAGGCGTGTGGGATGACGCAATTATTAAAACCTCTGCAAAAATAATGGCGAGGTACATTGATTCAGAGACTGGTGAAGTAGAAGTTCATGTTCAAGATTATAAAGGTAAAGAGAAAGAAGTTATTTTGGCAAGCACGCCGGAAGATAACATAATTAAAGAGTTGATGATATGACAAGATTTTTATTTTTGATGCTTGGCGGTGCCGTAGGAACGGTTTTAAGATATTTTTTCTCAGGGGTCATGCACAAGTTTCTTAGGAGCGACTTTCCCTATGGAACACTAACCGTAAATCTTGTAGGGTGTTTTATAATAGGATTTTTGGCCGCTATTACCGAAAAGAAATTTTTACTCGGGCCAAACGCAAGAATACTTCTTATGATAGGGTTTTGTGGAGCGTTCACTACTTTTTCTACATTTATGCTGGAGACAGCGAACCTCATTAAGTATGGCGAGACGATGAGAGCTTTTTTAAATGTGCTCTTAAGTGTTATTATAGGGTTTCTTGTATTCAGGCTGGGAGTTGGCCTGGGAGAAGGAATATAAAGGAAAGAGGGTAATATGAAAATTCCGGCTGAAGGAAAATTACTAAGGATCTTTATCGGCGAATCCAATAAGTGGAAGGGAAGACCTTTATACGATGAGATCATTCGCCTTGCCAAAGAAAAAGGTATGGCAGGGGCAACTGCCATAAAAGGTTTTATAGGTTTTGGATGCAAGAGTCATATGCATACAGCAAAACTTTTAAGGCTTTCCGAAGACTTGCCGGTCATAGTCGAGATAGTTGACTCCGAAGAAAAAATAAATCAGTTCCTGCCGCATTTAGATGAAATGGTTACAGAGGGCCTCGTTACCCTTGAAAAAGCCAGTGTAGTCATGTATCGAGCTGAAAAACAGTGAAAGGTGATGAGAGATGAGTGAAATACGATCAAAAGCCATAGATAAGCTAGAGAAGAAGATGGAAGAGATGAGTGCCGATGAGATGAGATACCAGGTGCTTAATACCGCAAAGAATTTTAAAACTTCATGGATGGGTCTTGGACAAATACTTTATACGGTATGGAAGGATAAGTTGTATAAGGATTGGGGGTATGCAGAGTTTGACAGCTATACCACAAAAGAGATCGGAATACGTAAGCAAACCGCACTTAAGCTTTTGAAGTCTTATTCTTTTCTTGAAAAAGAAAACCCGAGATACCTGCAGAAGGACTACACCGAAGGCGCAGAACCCAAAGCGATACCTACATATGAATCTGTGGATGTACTCCGCCAGGCAAGCAATAATAAAAATTTAGACAGAGAAGATTACCAGAAAATAAAAAAATATGTCCTTGAGGGTGGTAAGGATGTCCAGGAAGTAAAAAAGGATCTTACTCAAATGATCAGGCAGCGGGAGGAGCTCGATCCACAAGAAGCTCGCGAAAAGAAAAGAATACTAGTATTAAAGAGGTTTGTAAGTATTTTAAAGTCTATACGAAAAGAGATCAAGGTAACGAATATTCTTCCGGAAAAAATATTGAAAGACGTAGATAGGCTTATAAGTGAGCTTGATCCGGAGATTGGATAGACTGCAAAAAGGCGTGTTAAAGTTTTTTGAAAAGTTAGTTTGACTTTAAGTGGTCCAGCGTTATAATAATACTATAAATAGTATGTTCATGGACACGGTAGAGACAAAAAAGGATTACCACTATGGGTGTGGTAATGAATATCAGAAAAAAACTTAGGATAATTTTATAAAAGACATTTTTCCCTAAAAAAAGGGAGGATGTCTTTTTCTCTTTATGCGGCAAAATATCAACTCCCAAGGTGGGATATAAATAGAGAAAGTATATAGTAAAAAGGAAAACTTAAGAAAGAAGGGGGAAAAATGAAGAAATTTATCGTACTACTTTTAGTCGCAGCAGTTGCTCTAACTGCAATGCCTGCTTTTGCGGCTCAAAAAGGACCAAGTCAGACGGCTATGGAAAAAGCCAGTGATGAATCTGCTTTCCATCGCGCAGGCGACTGGTTTGCTACACGTGGCAAGTCACCCGAAGAAGCAAAGGCTATTAAGGCTGAAAGAAAGGCACAAAGAACTGCCAAGAAAGCCCAGAAACAGGTTGAAAAAGCTAAGAAAGAAGCTGAAAAACAGGCTAAAATAGCTAAGGAAGAAATGCAAAAACAGCAGACAAAAATGAAAGCAAAGTTGAAAAAGTAACTCTCGCGCAATATTAAATGGAGGGAAGATAAAAAATGAATAAAACCATTCGCATACTTATTATAGCGCTTGTTGTAATTTTAGTGCTGTCGTTCGCGAAAGACGCAATAATCAAAACTTCCGTTGAAAAAGGAGCAGAGGTAGTTACGGGCCTTAGGCTTAGCATTCAAAGCCTGAGAGTCGGCATACTGAACACCCTTGTTGGCATTAAGAACCTTAAACTTTATAACCCTAAAGGGTTTGAGGATCCCATAATGCTTAATATGCCGGAGATATATGTAGACTATAATCTTCCAGCTATTATAAAGGGAAAGATTCACCTACCTGAAGTAAGGATCAACATGGAGGAGTTTTACGTTATAAAGAATAAAGACGGAAAGCTTAACCTTGATGCCTTAAATGTTGTTAAGGAACAGAAGGGTGAAAAACCTGCCGAGCCGGCTAAGGGAAAAGGAAAAGCTCCCCAGATCCAGATAGATGAACTTCAACTTACAATAGGAAAGGTTATCTATAAGGATTATTCAAAAGGAGGAGCTCCTCAGGTGCAAGAGTTTAATATCGGTCTTGATGAAAAATATCAGAATATCGATGACCCGACTAAACTTGTAAGTCTTATTGTTGTAAAAGCTCTAATGAATACATCAATAGCAAGACTTACAAACTTTGACCTTGGTGGACTACAGGGAACGATAGGCGATACCCTGCAATCAGCACAGAAAATGACTGGCGAGGCAACTAAGATAGTGGGCAAGGCTCAAGAGGCTGCTAAAGAAGCTACAAAAGCAGCAACAGAAGCAGCCAAAGGAATTACAGATTTATTTGGAGCAAAAAAATAGCAA
>JAQBAV010000093.1:0-8004 GCA_032126595.1 Candidatus Omnitrophota bacterium
AGAAGCTGTATAAGCCTTATACTGAGAATATTGTCCTCGAGGGGCGCCGCGATTTAAGGCTGCACTTTATTATATCTGCCGGTCTTAAGCTTGTTGCAGACAGCAGTGTTAGCTATGCTATAGGCGAGTTTAAAGAGCTACTTGATGCCGGGCGCGGCGGCTCGGGTTTTAGTTTTGCTGATCTTGCCGCTGACCGGGCCGGTGTACGCTTCGCAGAAATCGCAACTGATTCTATTGATGGCGCAAGAAAGATCCAGTCCATATTGGCAATATTTCCCAGTGAGTCATATTTTTTTCCGAGAGTAACTGACTTCCCGGAAGGAATCTCACAAGCTGACTTCGAAAGATTCTATGGCGGGGTTGACAATGCTAATTATCTGCTTATTGTAGACAAAATTGACAAACGCATAAATCAAGTATACTCCTATTTGGAAGATGAAGGTTTAGAGAAGTGATATAAAAATTATGAAACACTTTAAAAGGATCTATATAGAGATTACCAATGTATGTAACTTAAACTGTAAGTTTTGTCCCAAAACTTTGCGCTCTCCCGAGTTTATGGAAATGGACCTGTTTAAAAAGATACTTGATGAAGTAAGGGGCTATTCAGAACATCTTTATTTTCATGTGGTGGGGGAACCGCTCTTACATCCGGATATAGGCTCTTTTCTGGACTTATGCGGCGAAAAAGGATTTAAGGTAAACATTACCACCAATGGTACGCTTATCAGAGAAGCAAAGAATAAACTTCTATCTAAGCCCGCGATCCGGGCTATAAATTTTTCACTACATATTTTTAATGAGGCAACGCCCAGAAATGTCATAGACGAACACCTTGATGAAATTTTTGGTTTTATAACTGAAGCGGGGGGATCTCCCCGGGTTTATCGCCTGTTTTAGATTGTGGAATATGAAACAACGAAATACAGCTGACCCTGTACAAGGTCCAGAGCGAGGGGGAATGAATTCATATATTTTAGACAAAGTAGAAAAGTTTTTTCAAGTGCCGTACAAAATAGAAGAGATCCCGCTCGAAGGGAATGGCATCAAACTTAGAGACAATATTTATGTAAGTCAGGGCTCTTTTTTTGACTGGCCGGATAAAGGAATAACGGATTTAAATGATAAAGGGTTCTGTTTGGCTCTCAGGCAGCAGGCTGCGATCCTTGCCGATGGAACCGTAGTCCCGTGCTGTCTTGACAGCGAAGGAACTATCGATCTGGGGAATATAAATAAATCCAGTTTTAAACAAATTATCGAAGGAAAAAGAGCCATGGATCTATATAATGGGTTTTCAGAAAGAAAAGCAGTTGAGGCTCTTTGCCGGAAATGCGGTTATAGGAAAAAATTTGATCCAAAAGACCCAAAGCGTGCACCCAAAACGCTGTTAAATTTAAAGTAGACAAAATCAAAGGATTAGTGTAAAATAAAGTCAGTAAATAAGGCGCTTATATCGTTATGTTAGTAATATTTAACCACGAGGATAAGAAATCTTAGCCCCGTGGTTTTTTTTACTTAATGAAATCCCGCTAAAAAACAAAAGCGAAATACAGCTAGTATGACAAATCAAAAAAGAAGAAAAGATGTAAGAAATATTGCGATCATCGCGCATGTCGACCATGGTAAAACTACACTTGTCGATGCGCTCTTAAAATATACCGGCGCATATGACTTCAAGGACGGGGAAACCACGATCATGGATTCGAATCCTCTCGAGAAAGAAAGAGGGATAACCATACTTTCCAAAAACGCTTCGCTTCAATTTAAAGGAGTACAATTTAATCTAGTGGACACGCCCGGACACGCCGATTTCGGAAGCGAAGTCGAGCGTATACTTAAAATGGTGGACGGAGTACTTCTTCTGGTAGATGCTTTTGAGGGCCCGATGCCCCAGACAAAATTTGTTTTAAAAAAATCTCTGGAACTTCATTTGAAACCGATACTTGTAGTTAATAAACTGGACCGTCCGCACTCACGCCCCGATAAAGTCGCCGATATGACTTTTGATCTTTTCTGCGAATTGAATGCTACAGACGAACAACTCGACTTTCCAGTAGTGTACGCTTCGGGGAAGGAAGGGTATGCGGTGCTTGACCTGGACGAGCCGAGAGAATCGGTAAAGCCTCTTTTAGAGACCATACTGCATAGAGTGCTTCCGCCGATCGCTGACCCGGACATGCCTTTTCAGATGCAGGTCACAATGCTTGATTATGATTCATATGTGGGGCTTATAGCTGTCGGCCGTATTTTTCACGGAGAGGTCAAGGTAGGGGATCCTATCGCGGTCGTAAAACATGACGGAACGGTTGCCAGGGCCAAAGTGACAAAGATAATGAAATACAAGGGTTTGTTCCGGGTGGAAAGCAATGAAGCGATCGCGGGAGATATTGTTTCAATTGCGGGAGTGGACAATGTACAGGTAGGAGAGACTCTGACCTGTGTCAATAATCCGAAAGGACTCCCGACAATAAAGATCGATGAGCCGACAATCTCTATGAATTTTTCACATAACACCAGCCCGCTTTCCGGGAAGGATGGAGGAAGATTTTTAACGTCGAGGCATATCCGCGAAAGGCTTGCGCATGAAGCGATGATAAATGTCGGTATAAAGGTCGAAGAAATTGATGGAGGCGAGCGCTTCAAAGTATCAGGGCGGGGCGAATTGCACCTCTCGATCCTGATAGAGACGATGCGGCGCGAAGGTTATGAAATGGAAGTATCCCGGCCCAGGGTAATTTTAAAAAAAGCGGGCGACCAAGTGCTTGAGCCCGTTGAAGAAGTTGTGATAGAAGTGAGCGCCGAATATCAGGGCGCTGTCATGCAGGCTCTCGGCGAGCGTAAGTCGGAGACGAGAAATATAGGAACAACTTCATCCGGCGCGATAAGGATGGACTTTATTATCGCTTCCAGGGCGCTAATAGGTTTCAGGAGCGAGTTCCTGGTAATGACCCGCGGCAGCGGTATTATGTACCAGAATTTTCTGGAATATCAGGCATACAAAGGAGAAATGCCTGCCAGGCAGAGAGGGGTGCTTGTTTCACAGGCAGGCGGAGAAGCGGTCGCTTATGCGCTTTTTAATTTACAGGCACGCGGAGAGATACTTATCAGCCCCGGTGACGATCTTTATGAAGGGATGGTCCTGGGCGTGAACAATAAAGGTGTTGATCTTGTCGTCAATGCACAGAAAGGGAAAAAGCTTACCAATATGCGCGCTTCCGGGTCTGACGAGGCTATTCAGCTCATTCCCCCGAGGGAGATGACGCTTGAATTCGCACTTGAGTTCATAGAGGACGATGAACTGGTTGAGATAACCCCCCAGAATATCCGGATAAGAAAGGTACATTTAAGGGAACACGAACGCAAATTGATAAATAAAAAGAAATAATGGTATTTTTGTTGACAGTCTTAAACATTGGGGTATAATACCCGTTAAAGAGGCAGTAAACAAGGCGCGAAAGTTTTAAACCACAAGGCGAGAATTTTCCACCTTGTGGTTTTTTGTGAGTGCCTCATTTGCTACAATTTTTGGTCAAAAAAAGGAGAAAAAGGTAATGGCAAAAGGAACAGTAAAGTGGTTTAACAATTCAAAAGGCTATGGGTTTATTACTCCCGCAGACGGCAGCCAGGATGTATTTGTACATCACAGCTCTATACAGGGCGACGGCTATAAGTCTCTAGACGAAGGACAGACTGTTGAGTTTGAAGTTCAGCAGGGCAAAAAAGGTCCGGAAGCTGTAAGCGTAGTAAAGCAGTAGTGAAATAAGAAAAGATAAGGCCTGGCGATATGATGCCGGGCCTTATCTTTTTAAAACTCCAGGGATGGTTCCAAAATAAAACCATATCTTTGTTGCAGATCCGTAATTTGTAACAAGGTAAACGTGTACCCGAAACCTCGCCATTTACAACCCAAACACTAAGCGTTACAATATACCCATAAATATTTTACCAGACAATGAATTCTTGATAACCAGGTAAATATAAAAAGGAAAAAATGATTGTAATTATTGGCGGGGGCCCAGCCGGGATGATGGCCGCGATAAGCGCTGCTTCTAATCAAGAAGAAGTAACTCTTATTGAGAAGAATGAACATCTCGGAAGAAAAATACTTTTGACAGGCGGAGGGCGCTGCAACCTGACAAATATCTGCGCCTCAGAAGACCTCATTGATCACTTTTCCAAAACAGGAAATTTTTTAAGAGATGCGTTCAACGTTTTTAACAATAAAGACCTTGTCTCATATCTTGACGAAAGAGGGCTGAAAACCAAGGTAGAAGAAGACGGGAGAGTTTTTCCCGCGACAGATAAGGCTTCGAGCGTTCTGGATCTACTCGAGAAAGAACTAAGGAAATTAAAAGTAAAGGTCCTGGTCAATAAAAGCGTTAGGGAAGTCATCGTATCCCAAAATACAGTCAAAGGCATTTTGTGTAAAGACGGGGATACTATCCTAGCGGAAAAGATCATTATCGCCACCGGAGGGCTTTCTTATGCGGCAACGGGCTCGACCGGGGACGGAATAAAGATGGCCGAAAAACTGGGACATACGATAGTTCCTTTAAGACCCGGGCTAGCGGCGCTAACTTTAGAAAGTACTTTTCCTGAAAGATTAGAAGGGGTGGCCCTCAATGATGTAAAACTTGTTTTTAGATCCGGAAAGAAGAAAGTGGTGTCAAAAAAGGGAAGTATAATTTTTACAAAAAATGGAGTTTCAGGGCCTATAACACTTTCTTCCAGCTCAAGAGTGGTAGACTGGCTAGGTGAAGGGAAAAAAGTTTCTCTGGAAATTGATATAATGCCCACGCTTGATTTAAGAGAAGCAGAAGAGATGATGATAAAGAAAATCTCAGAGTTTTCACAAAAGGACTTAAAGAACATTTTAAAAGAATTTGTACCCGTGCGCTTTAGCGAACTTCTTTTGGAGCTTTCTAAAATTCCTCAAGATAAAAAAGCGAGCCAATTAGCGACAAAAGAAAGAAAAGACCTCATAATGCTTTTTAAAGGATTAAAGTTTGATGTTGCAAACACCGTTTCATTTGAAAAAGCCCAAATAACACGAGGCGGAGTATCAACGAAGGAGATAGACCCAAAAACTATGAAGTCAAAAAAGGTACAAGGGCTGTATTTTGCCGGTGAAATGATAGACATTGACGGCTCTTGCGGAGGGTTTAATCTGCAAGCAGCATTTTCAACAGGGTATTTAGCCGGGCTATCTGCCGGGATCGAATAAAAAGGTGAGGTTATGGAGGTAACCCACATTCTCCTCTAGATATGTAAAGCTTTTGAGAGAGTTTTAGTGTAAAATGTGTATAGTTCCAATATTGAAGAATAAAGATAAATTAATTATACAGAAGAAAAAAATAAGGAGTTAAGATATTATGACGAAAGAACCGATAACGAATCTCACGTTTGATGGGATGGGTATCGCACCGAAAATACTTGAAGTGTTGGACGGGTTGAAGTTTACCCAACCGACACCAATCCAGCACAAAGCTATCCCTAGCGCTATAGACGGTGCCGATATTATCGGGGTGGCTCAGACCGGCACAGGAAAGACCCTGGCTTTTGCTATACCAGTTGTCCAGCGCCTCTCCCGCGGCAAGGGACGGTGCTTGGTGCTCGTTCCCACCAGGGAATTGGCCGAGCAGGTAAATGAAACTTTTCGGAAGATAGCGCCCAAATTCGGCCTAAACACCGTGGTTATTATAGGAGGGGCTTCGATGCAGGCTCAGCTTAAGGCCTTGAAGAGAAATCCGCATGTCATTATTGCCACGCCCGGGAGGCTTATTGATCATATGAATCAGAAGACGGTTCACTTGAATGAGGTTGAGATCCTTATCCTGGACGAAGCTGACAGGATGCTGGACATGGGCTTTAAGCCTGACATAGAACGGATCCTTAAGTTTGTTCCCAAAAAAAGGCAGACTATGCTTTTTTCGGCGACAATACCGGGAGAAGTCGTATCAATAGGAACCACGCACATGAAATTGCCTGTTCATGTTGAGGTTGCACCGTCAGGGACTGCCGCCGAACGCATTATTCAGGAGTTATTCATTGTAAAAAAAGAGGCCAAGAAGAAATTGTTGTCCAAACTGCTCGATCAGTATCGCGGCCCGGTGCTGCTTTTCTCACGCACAAAAAGAGGGGCGAGCAAGATCAAGAGTATGATCAAAGAAATGGGACACCGCGTGGCAGAGATACATTCGGATCGCACTCTTAAACAGCGCAAGGAAGCACTCGAGGGTTTTAAAACGGGTAGGTACAGGATACTTGTTGCAACAGATATAGCGGCCAGGGGAATAGATGTTGTCGGTATAGAAATGGTTATAAACTACGATCTTCCGGACGATGCAGAGAACTACGTCCACAGGATCGGTCGTACAGGCCGAGCCGGTCATGAAGGGCGCGCTATCTCGTTTGCCACTCCGGAACAGGGAAAAGATATACGCAGTATTGAGGATATTATAAAAACGGCTTTGCCCGTCTCAGAGCATCCCGAATTTCCGAAAGAGGAGTTTATGACCCGGACGTTATACCAGAGCAGAACCCGGGGCTCCTCAGGAAGAGGTGGAAGTAGAAGTAGAAGCAATATACGACGTAAACGCTGGTAATATATAGATATTCTTGTTTCTGCTTAGTCTTAGACTTAAAAATACCAAAAAAATAGTAGGATAAGACAGTTTTTTGTTTATATTGTAGAAAATGGTAATTTGTAGTACAATGACACCTTGTTTGTTACCGAGAGGCTTCTTCTCTTTCGAATCTTGTGAGTAACTACTAGTAGACCGCCCTGAGAATAGTCTTATTTCACACCTTTTTATTTGATTAGTTAGCTGGTAAAAATTTTTAATATTTAAGCTGGTACATCATATCAGCGCCAGTAGCACTAAAGGAAGAATAATGGAAAATAAACTTGACCCTTTGATTATTGGAGATCTCTGTATTAAAGTGCCCATTATCCAAGGGGGTATGGGTGTAAGAGTGTCAACTTCTAGTCTAGCGGCAGCCGTCGCAAATTGCGGAGCAGCAGGGACCATAGCTAGCGTGGGCCTCCCTCTTGATACAGAGGAGAACAGGGCCGATGTTCCCAAGTCTTGCAGAGAACACTTTCAAATAGAAATAAGAAAAGCCAGAGAGCTATCCGATGGTGTAATAGGTGTTAATATTATGGTGGCACTTAGTAACTATGAGGATATGGTAAGAACCGCCGCAAGGGAAAATGTGGATTATATCATTTCAGGCGCGGGATTGCCTATAAGCCTGCCTGAATTTGCGGAAGGTTCTTCCGCAAAATTAATACCTCTTATTGGTTCGGCAAGAGGCACTGAACTTTTGCTCAAAACATGGAAAAGGCGTTATAATCGATTTCCGGATGCTCTTATTGTTGAAGGCCCACTCTCAGGCGGACATATAGCCGGATATAGTCTTGAAGAGCTGAAACAGCTTAAGGAGCATATAAGGGAGAAACCGCTGCTTGAAAACATGTTGAAAGAAATTTTAGAATTGACCGGTAAATACGAAAAAGAGTACGGGATAAGTATACCCGTCATAGCTGCAGGCGGAATCTTCGACGGGAAAGATGTCGCTAAATTTCTAAGGCTAGGGGCAAAAGGAGTGCAGATAGGAACAAGGTTTGTGGCTACCGATGAATGTTCGGCCGCGGAAGAATTTAAACAGCTTTATATAAAAGCGGAAGAAAAAGACCTTGTGTTTATACAAAGCCCGGTGGGCATGCCGGCGAAAGCAATAAGAACAAAATTTCTGGATGAGGTGCTGCGCGGAGAAAGAAAAGAATTTAATTGTAATTATAGATGTCTCAGGACCTGTGATCCCACGACTGTTCAGTATTGTATAGCCAAGGCACTAATCGATGCCGTAGAGGGAGATATTGATAATGCTGTAGTGCTTGCTGGAACTAATGTTTTCAGAATCAAGGAAATAGTGCCTGTAAAAAAGATGATAGACGAAATAGTTAAGGAAACTCTGGAAGATTTGGGAGAAAAGAGCGAC
>JAQBAV010000094.1:0-2776 GCA_032126595.1 Candidatus Omnitrophota bacterium
CAACTACCAACTACTAACTACCGCCTTTTATCTGCTCATTAGTTTTCTATACAGCTTAAGATATTGATCAGCAGAATGTTTCCATGAAAAATCATAATCCATGGCCTGCTTTACTAATTTTTTCCATGCTTTTTTATCTTCGTATGTGTCTACTGCCCGGCATATTGTTTCGTACAACTCATCCTTGTTGGGTTTATCAAATTTAAACCCATTCGCTTTTTCTCTGTCTTCATCAAAATCTACTATTACATCATCAAGTCCGCCTGTAGCCCTTACAACGGGAATAGTCCCGTACTTTATGCTGTACATCTGATTTAGTCCGCACGGCTCATAGCGGGAAGGCATGATAAATATATCTGAGCCCGCCTCTATTTTATGCGCTAAGGGCTCATTAAAATCTGAACAAATGTAGATATTTTCAGGGTGTCTTTCTGCGAGGTTCCTGAACATCCTATTATAGATCTCATCTCCGGTCCCCAGCACAACAACACCGACATTCAGTTTCATTATTTTATCCATAATACCGGCATAAATATCCATTCCCTTTTGAGGGGTAAGCCTTGAAACTGTCCCCAGGATAGGCCTATCGGGAGGGATTGCTAAACCTGTATATTCTAACAGCTCTTTCTTACATTCTTCTTTTTTCTTAATGCTGTCAGAATCAAAATTTGTTTTGATGAATTTATCGTTCTTGGGGCTCCATATGGAGTAATCAACGCCGTTAAGTATTCCATAAAGAGACTCTTTTCTTGAACGGATAAAACCATCTAAACCGCATCCATATTGCGGAGTCATTATCTCCTTTGCATAACGATAACTTACAGTGCTTATGGCTTCGGAGAAAAGGAGTCCCGCTTTCATAAAATTCACTTGTCCGAAAAACTCCAAACCTTCCATATGAAAAAATTCGTCCGGAATGCCAATATTTCTCATTATGTTTTTGGGGAATGTCCCCTGAAACGCCATGTTATGTATAGTGAAAAGCGTCTTTATTCCCCTGAAGAAATGATCTTCGATAAGACTATGTTTTAAATAGAAAGGGATGAGCGCTGTCTGCCAATCGTTGCAATGTATTACGTCGGGTGTGAAGTCTAAAAATTTTATTGCAGCAAGGACTGCTTGTGAAAAATAACTGAACCGATAACCATTATCAGGGTAGTCACCGCTACTCGTACTGTATAGACCCTCTCTATCAAAATATTTTTTGTTGTCTATAAAATACGTGGTGACACCTTCTGTAGAATTAACATATAGATCGAATTCCCGAAACTTATGGAAAAGCGGATGCGTTATCTTAGTGCCTATCTTTTCAAGCTCCACACCGCTTTCTTTTATACTCCTATAAAGCGGCATAACAACGCGAACATCGCACCCTGAAGATGAAAGGGTTTTTGCCAGGCTGCCCGTAACGTCTGCCAGCCCTCCGGTTTTAGCAAAAGGAATTACTTCGGAAGAAGCTATTAAGACTTTCGGAAACACTCCCATTACGGCAGCAGCATGCGTTTCATACTCAATTTCCAGCGACGGACCTGCAGGTATAGGCTCGGAAAGATATTTGGGAATCTCTTTTCCCATAAGTTTGTAGATATTTGATAGGTGTTCTCTAAAAACTTCGTCAAAAACAAAATTAAGCTCTGTCCCGAACTCATCGTACCACCAGTACCAGTCACTTCCCTCAGCAATATAAAGTTCCTCCAGGGCTTCTTTGGTCGGCTTTCCGAAACCGAATAGATCCTCTCTGGCTTTTTCCAAATACTGCCAGGCCATATTTTTTTGATGTGATCCTATCCACTTGTCGAAGTTAGCATTTATCCACGAGCCCCTGTAAAGCTTCTCTACCTCTTTTCTTTCCTTATTTGCTTCCAGATACCCGCCGATAGTTACAAGCTCTGCATCCCAACTTGAAGTAAGCGCCTTATATATCCCCGAAAGAAAGTCTTTTCCCCCGTCAAAATAATACGGCCACGGGTTTTCACCATCAAGGATGATAGAAACTATGTGTTTATTATCGCCTCCTACAGCCTTTCTTATACCGCTAATATTATGCAATATCTCCTGTACGGCCTGCTTACCCGGCATATTCGAATATCTAAAACTTATTGCATTTGATATATTAATGTCCCTAAAGACAATATCCATACAGCTGGAGGATTCTTTTACTTTAAACGCATTGTAAAGCAATTCCCTTTTTGACCCATTCTCCAGGGAATTGAAGAGTATCATCTCGTCGGTGGCCATCCACTTAATGCCTTCCTGGACTAGTATGGGTATTATCTCCTGACTCACGCTTCCTTCTGCCGGCCACATACCAATGGGAGCTCTTCCGAAAGTCTCCTTATACAGCTCAATAGCCCTCTGGACGTGGATTTTAGCATCCTCTTGAAAATCAAATCCAAGTTCGTTCTCCCCCTTACAAAGAAGAGGAAGGATCGGGTGATACATGGGCGTGGTCGTAATTTCTATTCTTCCCTCATCCTGAAGTTTTTTATATAGAGGTAAGATGGACTCCACTACTTCCTGCTGTTTTTGAACAAGAGTCAGCTTGTCATGCTGATTATAGTGAGAGCCTTTTAGAACCAACCCTTTAATGATGGGATCTTTTTCTTTTAGGGTAAACCCGCACCAGGCAAGATTAAATAAAACCTGAAGGTCAGTAAAATCGGTCTCGGAAAATTCTCGTATTTTTCTTCTGAGAACCGCAACATTAATATTGCTTCCGCGCTTAAGAAGAAGCTGGTTATATCTATCCAGCATTGATATTTGAGACTTCTGGTCA
>JAQBAV010000095.1:0-3504 GCA_032126595.1 Candidatus Omnitrophota bacterium
TCGCCATGGATAAGGCTGATGATAAGGCCGCCGTAATGGACGGGATAAAGCTTGTTCAGAAAGAGTTTCATAGAATACTCGAAGAGAACGGAGTTGAGAAAATAAAAACCGAAGGTGAAAAATTCGATCCGAATGTTCACGAAGCGGTCCAGGTCGTTGAAACAGAAGATAATCCGGACGATACTGTTGTGGAGGAAGTCCGCTCTGGGTATGTATTAAATGGCAGGCTTTTAAGGCCGGCCCAAGTGATCGTGGCCAAAAACGAAGAAGCCAGCGAAGAAAAAACATAAGACGGATCTGATATCTGATATTAATAATTTGAGTTACCAGAACAAGAAGGAGGAGGTAAGAAATGGGTAAAGTAATAGGAATCGATCTTGGAACAACAAACTCTTGTGTTGCTGTGATGGAGGGAAGAGAAGCCAAAGTCATACAGAACTCGGAAGGCACGAGGACTACACCAAGTGTAGTTGCTTTTACAAAAGCAGGCGAAAGGCTTGTGGGACAGCCGGCAAAGCGTCAGGCGGTCACCAACTCCGAAAACACAATTTTTAGCATCAAGCGTTTTATGGGAAGAAAGCATACGGAAGTTGCTGAGGAAGAAAAGCTGGTCCCATATAAAGTGAGTGAGGATAATTCCGGAAGCGTTGTTGTGGTCGCTCACGATAAAAAATACACTCCACCAGAGGTTTCGGCTATGATCCTGCAGAAGATGAAGCAGACAGCCGAGGATTACCTGGGTGAAAAAGTTACAGAGGCAGTAATAACGGTTCCTGCCTATTTTAATGATTCTCAAAGACAGGCCACTAAGGACGCGGGCGAGATAGCCGGCTTGAAGGTTTTAAGAATAGTCAATGAGCCTACCGCAGCCAGTCTTGCGTATGGGCTTGACAAAGATAAAGAGGAAAAGATAGCCGTTTTCGATCTTGGAGGCGGTACTTTTGATATATCCATTCTTGAGGTCGGAGAAGGACAGTTCCAGGTTAAGTCTACTAATGGTGATACCCATCTTGGCGGAGATAACTTTGACCATAAGATAATCGATTGGATGGCGGAAGAATTTAAGAAAGAGCAGGGAATAGATCTTAGGAAAGACAAGATGGCGCTTCAGAGACTTAAAGAGGGTGCCGAAAAGGCAAAGTGCGAACTCTCCAGCAATATGCAGACGGAGATAAACCTTCCTTTCGTTACCGCTGATAGCTCCGGACCAAAACATCTTGTAATGACCTTAACGCGTGCGAAACTGGAACAACTTGTAGACGACTTAATTGAAAGAACAAAGCAGCCTTGTCTTACGGCTCTTAAGGACGCCGGTTATTCAGCGAGCGACATAGACGAGGTAATACTTGTAGGCGGCCAGACTCGAATGCCTAAAGTAGAGGAAGTTGTTAAGGAGATTTTTGGTAAAGAGCCTCACAAGGGAGTTAATCCTGATGAAGTTGTAGCCATGGGCGCTGCTATCCAGGGAGGAGTATTAAGCGGTGACGCAGGGCTTTCAGACGTACTTCTTTTAGACGTTACGCCTCTTTCATTGGGAATAGAAACCCTCGGCGGGGTTATGACCAAACTTATAGAGAAGAATACCACCATACCTACAAAGAAGAGCCAGATATTTTCAACTGCAGCGGACAATCAGACAGCTGTTTCAATACATGTTTTGCAGGGAGAAAGAGAGATGGCTCAGGATAGTAGAACTCTTGGTAAATTCGACCTAATAGGTATTCCGCCGGCCCCAAGAGGTATTCCCCAGGTTGAAGTTACTTTCGATATTGATGCGAACGGTATAGTTCATGTGTCTGCAAAGGATAAAGCGACAGGAAAAGAACAATCAATACGCATCGAGTCGTCCAGCGGACTAAGTAAGGAAGAAATAGAAAAAATGCAGCAGGATGCAAAAGCTCATGAATCGGAAGACAAAAAAAAGAAAGAACTGGTAGAAACCAGAAACCAGCTAGACACTCTAATCTACGCGACAGAAAAGGCCTTGAAAGATTATGGAGATAAGGTATCTGATGATGAAAAGAAAAGTATATCTGAAGCTGTAGATAAAGCCAAAAAAGCTTTAGAAGGCGAGAATGCGGATGAAATGAAAAAGATGCAGGAAGAACTTCAAAAAGCCAGTCATAAGCTTTCAGAAGAGATGTATAAACAGGCTCAAGCCGGGCAGCAAGCTGGAGGTGCTGGTCCTGAAGCGCAGCAAGGCCCCCAAGAAGAACAAGGCACGAAGAGCGAAGAAGACGTTGTTGACGCGGATTACAAAGTAGACGATGAAAAGGATAAAGATAAGAAATAATGGCAGACTATTACGAACTACTCGGCATAGATCGGAATACTTCAAGCGGTGATATAAAAAAAGCATACAGAAAGCTCGCGTTAAAGTATCACCCCGATAAAAATTCCGGAGACAAAGAGGCTGAAGAAAAATTTAAAGAGATCTCTCATGCATATGAAATCTTGAGCGATCCCCAGAAGAAAGCCCAGTATGACCAGTTCGGTGAGAGCGCATTTCAGTATGGAGGCGCCGGAGCCGGAGGATTTGGAGGGTTTCATGATCCGTTCGACATATTCCGCGAAGTATTTTCCGGAGGCGGCGGTGGAGGACTGGGCGATATGTTTGGAGAAATGTTCGGCTTTAGTTCTTCAAACACGAAAGGACCTCAGAGGGGCAGGGATCTTGAGTTTTCCTTACAGCTTGGATTTTTAGAGGCAGCCAAGGGCATAGAAGAAGAGATTAAAGTTCGCAGGCTGGAAACATGTGATGAGTGTTCTGGTTCCGGAGCTAAGCCCGGAACTGAGAAGATTACGTGCTCAACTTGCGCCGGAAGAGGCAAGGTAACCCAGTCAGGCGGGTTTTTTAGCGTATCAAGAACATGCGCTACTTGTCAGGGGCAGGGCGAGATTATCAAAACACCATGCCCAAAGTGTAACGGCATGGGAAGAAAAGACGTTCAAAGAAAGATAAGCGTCAGGGTTCCTGCTGGTGTTGATACCGGTACACGTCTCAGAGTATCTGGAGAAGGTGAGTCAGGAGTGTTTGGCGGACCTTCCGGTGACCTCTATGTGCATATAAGCGTAAAAGAGCATGACAAATTTACGAGAAGCGGGTATGATGTATACTTACTCGAAGAGTTGGAATTTACTCAGCTTGTTTTTGGTGATGAGGTTAATGTTCCTACGGTTGACGGCGAGACTAGCTTACAGATCCCTGCGGGAACTCAGAGTGGGCATATATTCAAACTCAAAGGCCATGGTATTACGAGATTAGATGGCCGGGGCAAGGGAAACCAGATAGTAAAGGTTAATGTTAAGGTTCCCACAAATCTAAATGCGGAACAGAAAAAGCTGCTAAAAGAGTTTGAGTCAAGCCTGGGAAAGAAGTCTAAGGGTGATGATAGTCTAGCCAGTAAAGTGAAAAAGATATTTAAATAGGAGAAACAAAAATGCCTACTTATGAATATATGTGTGACACTTGTGAGCATGCTTTTGAAAAGTTCCAGAGTATGA
>JAQBAV010000096.1:0-3807 GCA_032126595.1 Candidatus Omnitrophota bacterium
TCTTAAGATCGAAGATTTCGCTCGAAAGTTTTCCATCCTCAACACCAAACACTTCTTTCTGAAAAACTCTTAATAGGTAATGCGGATTGTACTGCCAGACTCCCTGCCAGTTTTCCGCCAATATAGACCTATTAGTCCTTAGAGATATTGTGAGTTCCCCGAATGTTTCATATTTCCAGGGGTAATCCTTTTTAACAAACCTGTCTAAGAATCTACCAACTTCTGTTTTCCGCTTAAAAACAAGCCTTCCAGGCTCATATTCAATTTTAAGCTCTCCTTTCCTTATTAAAAATTCACAGTATTCGTGAAAAACAGCAATATCATTGTTTCTTAACCCTTTATGGATAGCAATAAAATCGTTTTCCGCTGAAGCAAATCCTGACAGGTCTTCAACCGGTTCGCCGGAAATAAGATAGCAATCGGGAGTATGATAGTTTGCCATAAACAGTATATGTGCAAGAATATTCCTGCCTATGGTTGTACTTTCAAACCTGTCGATGAGGGTATCAATTTTAAGTTTCCCCCTTGGCTCCAACGTCCTGGCATGAAGAACTCCCTCTGAATCTTTTATTGCAACAAGTCTGTTTTCAATATCAACATTTACAACCTGCGCTTTTTTGCCCATCTGGGCTGTCCCTAATCCGTCAGCTTCGGGCTCAGGGGTTGCATTCTCACTGCCAGGGGTCCGCAATAACAACTCTTCTTTCTCGGCCATTTCCTTAAGAATCGTAACAAGCCTGACCCTAAGACGGTCCACATCACTTCTATTCTCGGGCTTGTTTATCATAGTTAGATATACAATATAGCAGGTTTTGGCTTGCTCCCATTTCCTGAGCAGATGCTCAATAATCGCTAGGTCAAAGAAATGGTCGGCATTATTTACAGAACCCTTATTAATGGCGCTTGTAAAATCTTTTTCAGCTGATTCGAGATTCCAGGTCTCTACTTCAAGTTGTCCAATTTCATTAAATATTTCAGCTATTTCACTGGGAGTTAATCGGTAAGTTTCAGTCTCTAGAGTATGTCTTAAAAATGCAATACGTGCGCTAACTCTTATTTCTATAAGTCGTTCATTGCTTATTCCGTAGTACTCCCCGATAAGTTTCTCGAACACTCTTCTCTCTACAGGAGTCTCATCTCCGGAACTTACGTTAAGGATTTTATTTACCAAAGCGCCCTTAACCGCATTCATACTGTCAGCTAAAGGATCTTCGGGATTATCTAACCAACCTTCTTTCTTCTGACTCTTCCAATCCTTAAGTTTGAGTATCTCATCTATTACGTCAGCTCTTGAGGTCTCAAGCTCATCAAGCAACGAATTGACCTGCTTTCTATATCTAGTGATCTCTTTAGAAATATCTACAAAATGCCCGGCTTTACTCCTTAAGATGCGCTTAATAAGCGCCTTAGAGTCAATTATTCTTCCCTGCTCGCCCTTACTGATCCCGGCAGATTTAAGCGGGGCGACACCCTGATGCACACGAAGAGACATTTCAACCATCAATTCAACAATGTTGTCGGGCATTGCTAGATCGTCTTTATAAGAGACTTGTGGTGCTTGCTCGGCGGGGTCATTCTGATTTGAACTTTTCTTGCCTGATATTCTTGAAAAATTAAAAGCTCCTTTTTTGATCAGAATGATTAAGACCGTAAGACCTACACTGGAAATTACCGCAACAGCCGGGCTTAAAGAAATAAATATAAGCGCATAGCCGGAAATTAGACCACACGTTAAAGCAATTGCAAATAAGCTTTTTTTGAATCGTCCCTCGGTATTAATAGACTTTTTAACGCTTTCATCGCTGGAGATTAAATTTGCTTTTTCAAATCTTTCACTTTCCGGATTGGCAGACTCAACTTTTTTGGATGCTTTTGCGGCAAGAATAGCTCTAGATAAAACTGTCTTTGCCGCAAGCAGGAATATTATAGCTCCGACTGCAATAGCTACCGTGGTAGTGAAATTTATAGCGGTCCAAATCAAAACAAGACTGGCAAAGATACCTAAGGTTGAACCTATAAATATGCTCTTGGGGAACTTCCCTCGCTCTTGTGTAGGGTTTCTCCACTTTATTTCTTTGGAATCTGTTGTAATTATTCTGTCCGGCGCGGATCTATTAAATAGTCTGGTTTTACCGCCTTCGTCTTCATCTCTTTTGGAAATGCCGCCAATGCGGGCAGTTCCGGCTTTCTCCAGCCCTTCATAAATATTTTCCCCTGAACCATATGTCTCAACTATACCCCTCGCCGCTTTTATGGTCCTTTCTACTGCCGCATCATCTTTCATTAGTTCTTTTGCATCCCGATAATTCTGGAAGAACCTTTCATATTCATTCAATATGTCTTGGGCTATTTCTGGAGCGCTACCTGTAAGCTTTTTCTTGTGGGCCTTTTGCATTGACTCCAGTCTTCCGGCAACCAGGCTTGCCCATTCTTCTTTCAGCTGGGCATAATGTAATACTCTAAGAGCTTGGGCGTAGAGCTCATCATAGGAAGTGCCATGATGTGAAACGATCCCGCTAAAAACTTCTACATCTACAGGCCTTAACTGTACCGATGCTAAATAATCGAGATATCTCCTAAAGTCTATAATATATTTCTTTAAATCCTTAACCCCCTCCGCGCTTAAGTCCAGCTTTCTTAGCTTGTCCAGGGTTTCATCTGAGAACATCTTTCTTATATCGGCCGCGGTGATCGTCTTCCCCTTATCTGCTATGACTCTCTTTAAAACAAGCGTAAGCCTTCCGTCTCTTTGGCCCCTCTTCTTGTCGCCCTTAATTTGCGAGTAGTTCTCCGGGAACATGTTCTCTAAAAGTCTTCTTGTTTCAACGTGGCCCAGGTATGGACAGAAAATTTCATGAATAATATACTCAAAAAGAAGCGACTTCTTCTTATTGTCATGCATATCAATAATTTTCAAAACTTCCCTGGAAAGGGCAATAGTATCAGGATAATCATTTTTGAGCTTTTCCTTTATGTCCTGCTCCAGCTTTCCCTCTTCATAAACAAATTTTTCACTAGTGGTATTAAACCCTAATAAAGCGGCATAAACCGCCAGATCTTCATCGCCCAAAACACTATTTTGAATAACTATAAGACGAGCATCATAGAAACGTTTAACAGCCTTTTGCATAGCGTCAAGCATAAAGGCCGGAAGCTCCGCCCCGTACCCTTTTTTATTAATGAGGTCTACAACATCCTGTCTGGTGATCCCTAAGCTTTCCAAGTTTAGGCTTTCATATTCAGGGCCTCTGCCGCGATAAAGATCCTCAAAGAATCGTTTGAGATTTACATCGATGGAAGGGTTTAACCAAAGTATGTGACCGCCATCATTAATCTCTTTCGGAGAATTATCATTGTCCGGCTGTTCCGATGCCTTTTTGATAATTATCTGTCTTGAGAGATACCTGCCTACTTTACTATTATGAAGAACAAGATAATCAATGCCTGGGTTTATATCAACATTTGTTGCGTCCTGATTAAAATATCTGACCTTGTAGTATCCGCAATCAATAAAAAATTCACCCAGCTCATTCGTTTTTTCAAGCTGCTCTTTAATTTTTTGGAGTCTTTTCTTTTCCTCACCGTTAACTCGGTCAGACTCTATAAGCTCGCTAAAATATTCTATAATCCCTTTTTTCATAGAAGTAACATTGCGTTCAGCAATATCACTCTCAACGATCGTAAGATACTCAAAGAAATATCCGGTCTCAAACGAAAAGAAGTTTTCCTCTCCGAATGAAGCTGGCGCTAGAGTCTGGGATTGGATTTTAGAGTGGTTGAAAACTTCGGGATTTGCCCATACTGCCC
>JAQBAV010000097.1:0-4054 GCA_032126595.1 Candidatus Omnitrophota bacterium
GGACGTACAAACATGAGTCAGGTATAGAACTTGGCGAAAAGTTTACTCCTATAGAAAAAGTAGGAGTTTATGTTCCTAGCGGGACGGTGCCCTTAGTTTCAAGTGTGTATATGACAGTTTTACCGGCAAAGATAGCAGGCGTTAAAAAGATAGTACTTGTATCGCCGCCGAATAAATATAAAAGCATCGATCCGCACATTCTGGTTGTGGCAAATCTTTTAAAGGTGGATGAAATTTATAAGGTTGGCGGAGCCCAGGCGATAGCGTCGCTTGCTTTTGGCACAAAGACTATTCCAAAAGTTGACAAAATAGTTGGCCCCGGCAATGAATATGTAACTGAAGCCAAGAGACAGGTATTTGGTTATTGCGATATTGATATGCTTGCGGGGCCAAGCGAGGTATTGGTTATAGCTAATAGGCATTCTAACCTTGACCATCTTAAACAAGATCTTTTAGCCCAGGCCGAACACCATAAGGGGCTATCCGTTCTCGTTACGCCGTCAAGAAGAGTATTTAACGCTTTTCATAAGAGAGATGATGTGCCTGGTTATGTCATAAAGGTTAAAAACCTTGATGAGGCAGTAGATGTGTCAAACACCCTAGCGCCGGAACACCTTCAGCTTATGGTCAAGTCTCCTGCGCGTCTTATGAGTAAAATAACAAATGCCGGAGCAATATTCGCTGGACCTTATACGCCGGTTGCGCTCGGCGATTATGTTGCCGGGCCAAGTCACGTATTGCCGACCGGTGGAACAGCCCGTTATTTTTCAGGACTTAACTTGAGGACTTTTGTGAAGAGCTCCCATGTTATTTCATATTCCAAGAAAGCGCTTTGTGATTCTGCCGGATGGGTGAGGGAAATAACAGCCTTAGAGCAGCTTGAGAAACATTGGGATTCAGTTGGAATAAGGTGCGAAGAGAATTTACGATAAATAAAATTAGATTTAACACAGGACTCAATAGAAGGAGGTAGAAGTGAGAAAGACTTCTTACGAAAGAAAATCAAAAGAGACCGAGATAAAAATACCTGTTTTGAATGTTGACGGAAGCGGAGAATCTAACATAGAGACAAGCATCGGTTTTCTTGATCATATGCTTACGCTTTTTGCGTACCATGGTTATTTTGATCTTGATATGACTGCAACAGGCGATACGCATGTTGACAATCATCACCTTAATGAAGACATAGGGCTTGCTCTTGGCGAGGCCTTTAAAAAAGCCCTGGGGGACTGCAAGGGCATAGTAAGGACTGCATCTGGTGAAGTCACCATGGATATGTGCAGCGCAAAGGTTTTAGTGGACCTTTCAAATCGGCCCGCATTCAAGTCTAATGTAGGCAAAGTTTTTGGAGCCAGTAAGGTGACTGACGATGAGGGATATTCTCTTCATTATGCGGAGGACTTTTTGAATAGTTTTGCCAATAAGATGTGCATGAATCTTCATATTGAAATATCCGGTGAAGGCGATATGCACCACTACTTAGAAGCCGTCTTTAAAGGTTTGGGAATAGCACTTGATAAAGCGACGCAAATAGATCCGAGAAGAGAGGGAGAAGTTCCTTCAAGCAAAGGAATATTATAAGCTGTAAGCCGTAAGCTATAAGTCATAAGCTTGTAGCGATTCTGGAACTCAAAGCTTATAACTTAAAGCTTAAAGCTGGTAGATATGATTGCGATAATAGATTATGGTTCAGGAAACTTAAGGAGCGTATATAACGCTTTTTGCTATTTGGGCCAGACCGTCCGGATCTGTTCTTCAGGCGAAGTTTTGGAGAAAGCGGATAGAATAGTTCTGCCCGGGGTTGGTTCAAGTAAGGATGCTATGGATGGGATGAAAAAATCCGGCTTAATCGAACCTTTAATGAATGAGATAGCCAAGGGCAAACCCTTTCTTGGTATATGCCTGGGACTTCAAATGCTTCTTGATTCCAGTGAAGAGAGCGGCGGGTGCGAATGTTTGGGTTTTGTGCGCGGGAAGGTGAGGCTTTTTGATAAGGCTGTGGGCATAAAGGTTCCGCAAATAGGATGGAACACTGTGAAGCTTCAGAAAAAAGGGTGTCCACTTTTTAAAGGGGTTCCGGACGAAAGCTATTTTTATTTCGTACACTCGTATTATTGTGACAACGAAGACAGGGATCTTACTCTTGGCGAAACGGAGTATGGTAAAAGCTACACTTCCGCATTATGGAAGGACAATGTTTATGCTGTTCAGTTTCACCCGGAAAGATCTCAGAAGAATGGAATAAAGCTTTTGGAGAATTTTACTAAACTATGAAAATAATACCGGCGATAGATCTGATAGAAGGAAAAACCGTAAGGCTTGAACAGGGGAAGTACGACAAGAAACTTTCTTACGATCTTGGACCTCTTGAAGCTGCCAAAAAATGGGCTTCTTTCGGGGCCGAGCTGATACATGTTGTAGACCTTGACGGCGCAAAAAAAGGAAGACCGGTTAATCTGGATGTAGCTAGTAAAATTGCCGAAGAAGTGGATGTGCCTATAGAGCTTGGCGGGGGATTCAGGACCACCGAAGACATAGACAAGGCTTTAGAAAAAGGGATATGGCGAGTTATTTTAGGATCAAAGATATTAGAAGACATGGATTTTGCTAAAAAAGTGATCGAGACATACGGCGAAAGAGTTATCTTAAGCCTGGATGTTGAAGGTAAAAAACCTAAGGTAAGAGGCTGGGAAGAAGAAGTAGATATGGACGTCTTTGAAGTTATTAAGAAATTTATGTCTTTTGGCGTACGAGAGATAATCTATACGGATATAACACGCGATGGAACTCTGACCGGACCAAATACTCAGGCCTTAGAGGAAGTTTTAGATAAGACCGGTGTAAGAATAATTTCTGCCGGCGGAATAAAAAGCGTGGATCATGTAAAAGAACTTCTTGCCCTGGAAAAGAAAGGTCTTACGGGCATAATAATCGGCCGTGCGCTTTATGATGGGACGATAGACTTGGGGGAGGCGATCAATGCTTGCTAAGAGAATAATCCCCTGCCTTGACGTAACTAACGGCCGGGTAGTTAAAGGGGTTAATTTTGTCAACTTAATAGATGCGGGCGACCCTGTTGAAAACGCTAAAGTTTACAACGATGAAGGCGCGGATGAACTCGTGTTTTTAGATATCACTGCAACTCATGAAGGACGCAAGACGATGGTAGATGTTGTAAAACGTGTTGCACAAGAAGTCTTTATGCCTTTTACGGTTGGCGGCGGCATATCCACCAACGAAGATATACGCAATCTTCTTAACGCGGGGTGCGACAAGGTATCCATTAATACTTCTGCCGTTAGAAGGCCGGAATTTATTAAGGAGGCCAGCGACAGGTTTGGAACGCAATGCATCGTTGTAGCGGTTGATGCCAAGAGAAAAGGCGAGAACTCCTGGGAAGTTTATGTAAGAGGCGGAAGAGAAGCCACAGGGATAGATGTTATTGAGTGGGTAAAAGAAGTTGAAAAGCTTGGAGCAGGTGAAATACTTCTTACCAGTATGGATCATGACGGAACAAAAGATGGATACGCGTTAGAACTTACAAGAAAAGTGGCTGAAGCGGTAAACATACCCGTTATCGCTTCCGGGGGATGCGGAACATTAGAACACTTTGAAGAAGCTTTCACAAAGGCTAAAGCTGATGCAGCGCTTGCAGCTTCAGTGTTTCACTTCAAAGAGTTTACTATCGGCGAGGTAAAAGAATATTTAAAAAATAAAGATGTAACTGTAAGGATATAGGAGAAGTTATGGGTTTTATAGAAAATTTAAATTTTGATGATAAAGGATTAATTCCTGCCGTAGTGCAGGATTATATCTCAGGCAAGGTTTTGACTCTATGTTATATGAATAAAGAAGCTCTAGAGAAAACTCTAGAAGAGAAGAAGATTTATGTTTATAGAAGGAGTAAAGGGCGCATTATGATAAAGGGCGAGACGTCAGGATGTACTCAAATAGTTAAAGAAGTGTATATTGACTGTGCTGATAATTCTATCCTTTTTAAAGTAGAACAGAATAGAGCCGCATGTCACGAAGGGTATTTTACGTGTTACTTTAA
>JAQBAV010000098.1:0-3279 GCA_032126595.1 Candidatus Omnitrophota bacterium
CTCTATTGCGGAGAAAACCTTGAACGCGGGGTAGGCGTGCTCGGCAAGATGAAATACTCAAAACCATGGGCGTTGATCCTTCCTTTTCTGCTCATAATTATTGTGGTTTCATTCGTCCTTCTAATGCTCCAGTAACTTTAATATAACCTTAATACTGATATTATTATAACTATCATATTAATACCTTGAACTTATGCTTTAAAAATGTAAAATAAATGCATACACCGGCGGTAAAATGAAAAAATATTCAGGAAAGATTGGTATATGACAAAGAAATACATGCATAAGAAAGTCTCACTTTTAATTATTTGCGCGTGTCTATCATTTTTTGATGCGGGATGCCATGCTCTTAAAGCCCCATTAAAGCCAAACGAACTATGGGAAGCCCCTACGTGGGAAAGGTCTCTGAAAGATGATGACAGCGCGTGGCGCTCCATACGTGAAAACGGTGAAGGGGCGGAACTTTCCGACAGTCTCACACTTATAGAGCTTATAGACATAGCCCTTAATAACAATCCCTCTACACATAAGGCCTGGTATAACGCTCGTTCGAAGGAAAACATAAAAGCTCAGGCGCGAAGCGACTGGTATCCGGCAATAACTTTTGCGGGAGATTTTACTAAAGACAAGAAGGTTGGCAATGAAAAGGCGGGTAGTTCTAATACCAAGACTTACGGCGGCACTCTTAGCGCAAGTTTGGTTGTGTTTGATTTTGGCGGAAGGGCCGCTTCGCTAAAAGAAGCTTATCATTCAGTGCTTGCTGCAAATTTTGAGTTTAATCAATCGGTTCAGGACCTTGTCCTCAGCGTGGAAACTAATTATTATGATTTTTACAGCGCTAAATCTAACCTTGTTGCAGCTAAAGCAGATGTAGCGGATGCTAAGGCTACATATGATGCTGCCGAACAGAAGCTTCAGGCGGGAATTTCCACACAACTTGACTCTCTTCAGGCTAAGTCAAATTATGATGAATCCCTTTTTCAGCTCGAAGAAGCTCGAGGGGCCGTGGAGACTGCCAGGGCAAACCTTGCAGAATCATTGGGAGTTTCGGCCGATACTGATTTTGACGTAATTTCCCCTTCCTGGAAAATGCCTACCGATCTTACAAAAGAAGATGTTTCCGCGCTTATTGAGGAAGCTATGAGAAAACGAGCTGACGTCTCAGCATCACGAGCGAATGTGCTTGGAGCGCAGGATACTGTAAAATCTGCATTCTCAGATCTATTCCCATCATTAAGCGTGGGTACTACCGGAGCAAAAAGGTGGACAGAAACCTTCGGCGCGAGTAAGGGGTATCAGGATTATTATGAATACACGGGTTTCTTAAAAGTCTCCTGGGATATTTTTGACGGATTTAAAAATTATGCCCAGCTTTTGGAGGCTAAAAATAACGCTAAAGCGGAACGGGAGCAATTAATAGCGGATGAACTCGCAGCAAGTGCCGACGTTTGGACAAAATATTATTCATTCAAAACCGCGGTACGTAAATTCGATTTTGGCAAAGCCTTTCTTAGAAGCTCAGAGGAATCGTATGCTTTGGCGTTTGAAAGCTATAGGTCCGGGGTGAAAAATATATTGGATGTACTAGACGCTCAGAGCAGTCTCGCAAAAGCGAGGTCCAAGCTTATCACGTCTGAAAATGATCTTCTTGTATCTTTTGCGGAAATGGCGCACTCTACGGGATCGCTTGGAACCGGCGGTTCTGGGAAATATACAAACACAAAGGATTAATACATGAAACCTAAAAAAATCTTATCTAATTTAAAAAAGATATGGAAAAATAAGCACTTGAGAAATCGTGTGATAATTGTGCTTGTTATCGTCTTTGTATTATTTCACATACGCGGCTGCATAGTAAGGCACCATCAAAGTAAAATTATGCCGCGGCCCGTACAAACAGCTCTGGCTACGAAAAAAGATGTGCCGATCTATATAGACTCATTCGGAAATCTAAAAGAACTTTACAACGTCGATATTAAAAGTCAGGTTACCGGTGAAATAAAACAAGTTCATTTCACTGAAGGCGATAGCGTTAAAAAGGACGACCTTCTTTTTACTATAGACCCGGAACAATATAGAGCGGCAATGATTCAGGTTCAATCGGCTTTAGCGGGGAGTATGGCAGACCTTGGTTTAAAAGAAGACATCTTAGAAAGAAATAAACCACTTTTTGAAAAACAGCTTGTGTCCGAGCAGGTTTTCGATAACTATCAAACAGATGTAGCTACCGCCCTGGCACAGGTAGAGGCGAATAAGGCTAGCCTTAAAAGTGCCCAGCTGAATCTGGAATATTGTCTTATACAAGCTCCAATAAACGGTATAACAGGTAAAGTACAAGTTGATGCAGGCAATCTTGTAATTGCAAACTCCGGGCCAACGCTCGTAAATATCAAGACTATAGATCCTTTATATATAGACTTCACCATTCCCGAGAGAATGCTTCCCAAGCTTAAAGAGTCTATGACCCAGGGTCAATTAAAAGTCGAGATCCGCGTAGAAGACGATGGTAATGGCCCTTACGAGGGCGTTCTTAACTTCGTAGATAATACCGTAGATGATGCCACGGGTACAGTTTCTTTGAGAGCAACGGTGCCGAATGAAAACTTTAACCTATGGCCGGGACAGTTTGTACAGGTTCGTCTAATATTAAAAACTGAAGAGGGGGCTGTTGTAGTTCCTTACGAATCAGTCCAGTTAGGCCAAAAAGGGGAATACCTTTTTGCGGTAACTTCAAAAAATACGGCCGAATTAAGAAGCGTAGAAACCGGCACACGTGACGGAGATTTTATTGCTATTGAAAAAGGAGTTAAAGAGGGAGAGCGGATTGTAACCGTAGGTCAAATGGGATTAAGTCCAGGAGTTCCGATTATAGATACAGCAAAAGAAAAAGGAAAAAATAAGTAATGAGTTTTTCTGAAAGGTTTATACGTAAGCCTATAATGACAACACTCATTATGACGGCTATATTCATATTTGGCCTGGCCACGTATAACCGTCTGCCTATAAGTGATTTACCTTCTGTAGATTATCCGGTTATACTCGTCACGGTATCTTATCCCGGAGCCAGTCCTTTGACTATGGCTTCAACGGTAGCATCACCGCTTGAGAATGAGTTTATGGAGATACCGGGACTGCAATCGGTAATATCGCAAAATACCGATGGCGCTTCACAGATCATACTTACGTTTGATTTGGAGAAGAATATTGATCTTGCAGCACCTGATGTTCAAGCGGCTATTTCCCGCGCTGCGCGCAATCTCCCAAGCGATCTACCGGAGG
>JAQBAV010000099.1:0-2874 GCA_032126595.1 Candidatus Omnitrophota bacterium
TAACAAAATCCGAATGACAAAAGATGTTGGATATTAGATGTTAGATAATGAGATTGCTTCGCTCCTTTCAGTCGCTCGCAATGACCGCGACTTCCGTCATTGCGAGGAGCCGAAGGCGACGCGGCAATCTCTTACAGCTTAAAGCTTACAGCTTATAGCTGATTTCTGGTGACCTGGTGACTTGGTAACCGGTGACTACTTGTGACTTGTGACTATTATGGGTGAATTAATAAAAGCAGAAAGAATATTAGTATTTGAGCTCAATTGGCTGGGGGATATACTTTTTTCATTTCCCTTCCTGCGGGCGCTTAGGCAAGCGTATCCAGAAAGTTATATTTCATGTGTTGTCGTTCCAAGATATGCAGACCTACTGATAAATAACCCATGGATAAATGAAGTCCATGGATTATCAGACAGCAACAAGATTACATCGGCAAGAGAAAAGTTTGCTTTTGCAAGAATGATTAAAAAGGAGAAGTATGATACCTGCTTTCTTCTTAAGCCTTCAAGGGTTAAGACCACTATGGCAGCTTTATCGGGTATTCCGGAAAGAATAGGTTTTGGCGGTAAGAATGCTCCCCTAACAAGAGAAGTCGAACTACCTAAGGGTCACATTCATAGAGCGGATCAGATATTAGCATTAGCAGGCGCAGTAGGGATAACTAAGGTAGACGGAACGTATGAATATTCTGTAACTGATGATGACATCAATAAGGCAAATGCGCTGTTGAATGAGTCGGGTGACACGGGCTACAGGATGATGGTGATAAATCCCGGGGGCAATTGGGATGCAAAGAGATGGCCTAAAGAATATTACATAGAACTATCCAGGAAAATATTTAGACGATTTGATAACGTTGAAATAGTTGTTACTGGCGCTCCTAAGGATATTGAGCTAGCGGGAGAAATTGTTCTAGCCATAGATAACGCAAGATGCTATTCAACTGCGGGAAAAACAGGTCTAAATGAGCTTGCCGCTATATTCAAAAACTCAGAACTGGTAATAAGCGGGGATTCAGGGCCGCTTCACCTGGCTTCAGCTGTAGGTGTTACTACTTTGGGTCTATTCGGTCCCACTGACCCCGAGATTACGGGACCCAGAGGTAAAAAGAAAAACATTATCATAAAAGGTAAGGTTAGCTGTGATGTGCCTTGCTATATTGATGAGTGCGATAAAGATCTTGAATGTATGAAGTCGATTAAAGTTGAAGATGTTTTTAAGGCAGTGGAAAAAGAGCTGAACAAGGAATAGGGAAGGATAGGAGGTTCATGGTTGGTAGTTCATGGTTCATGGAAAATCTACGAACAATGAACAGCTGAACTCTGAACAAAAAAATGGTGACCTGGTGACTTGGTAACTGGTGACCACTTGCGACCACATGGATGACGGAATATGAAAGTTGATAAAAATAAAGTTAAAAGAATTCTTTTGATAAGTTTAACTAATCTGGGTGACATTATTTTAACTACACCAGTTTTAGAGAAATTATCCAGTGAGTATCCAAATGCAGAAATAGATGTTGTAACCAGTTCTGTGGGGGTGGATATTTTTGGGCCTCATCCAAAGGTTGTAAAGGTGGTAGAATATAAAAAGACCAAATCCCTATCTAACAGGTTACGATTTATAGGCGAACTCCGCCTTGCTAAATACGACATGGTCGTTGATCTTAAGAACTCATTGGTTCCATATTTAGCGGGGGCCAGGTATAAGCCGGGACTTTTAAGCGGTTTAAGTCAAATAGCAAAAAAGGAAAGCTCCCAGCATAAAGTTTTTGAGCACCTTTCAAAATTAAGAGCATTCGGGGTAAAAAACCTCGATGACTTTAATTTTTATGTGCCCACAACCGATAAAGATCGAATTTTTGTGCAGGAGCTATTGCAAGATGCTAAGCATATGAAGAAGGTTGTAATCTGTCCGGGAGCCAAAAGTAACATTAAGCGGTGGAACATAGAGAAATATGCTGAACTTTCGGATATGCTTGTGTCCGAACTGGGATGCAAAGTTTATGTGTCAGGGAATAAGGACGACAAAGATATAATCGATAAATTTATGACGTTCGCAAAAGAAAGCACAGAAAACATTTGTGGAAAAACGACCATCGGAGCTCTGGCAGAACTAATGAAGTACTCCTCTTTAGTTATTACAAATGACAGCGCTCCTTTACATATAGCAAGCGCAGCTGGAGTTCCAACGATCGCATTATTCGGACCTACGGATGAAGCAGAATACGGTCCTTTATCAAAAAAGAGTAGGATTTTAAAACCTCTAATGGAATGCAGGCCCTGCGGGAAGTCTTTATGTTTTACGGGAATGGACCTGGGGTGTATATTGCAAATACCAGTTAAAGAAGTCTTTTTGGCAGCTAAAGAGATTCTTGGAGGGCAAGCTGATGGGAAAGATAATCATTAAAAAAGGGGATATAACCCAGGAAGATGTGGATGTTATCGTCAATGCTGCTAACACCAAATTAGCAGGGGGCGGAGGAGTCGATGGCGCTATACATAGGGCCGCTGGACCAGAAGTTCTTGAAGAATGTGCTAAAATAGGTGGATGCATTACAGGAGAGGCTGTAATAACAGTTGGAGGCAGGCTTAAGGCAAAAAGAATTATTCATACACCCGGACCTGTCTGGAAGGGCGGGAAACATGGCGAGACTCAGCTTTTGAGGAACTCATATGTAAATTCTTTTAAGTTAGCCATTGATAATGCCTTAAGAACGATCGCATTTCCCGCTATCAGTACAGGTGTCTATGGATATCCTATCGAAGAAGCAACATACATAGCCATAGAAGAGGGCATACATTACAAAGAAGATTTTGATGAGATAAGATACATATGTTTTAACGATATGGATTACGAAGTGTATCAGAAGG
>JAQBAV010000100.1:0-4314 GCA_032126595.1 Candidatus Omnitrophota bacterium
GGGCTCTACCCCGATAAGCTTGAATACTTGTACGCCCGGAGCTCCTATTAGATTCGATTCCTGCTTAAACTTAACGTCTTCTTTCTGCTTTAGAATATCTTTATTTAAGCTTTCTATCTCCCACACATATCCGGTAGTAGGGTTGCTTTTTAGGGAAAGAACTATGGTCTGTTTTATTCTTATAGCTATTATCTGTCCATCGTTGTCGTCATTTACTTTGACTAGAGGATGAGAACATCCGAGTAACGCCATAGAAATAAACAGGACTGGTAAAAACCTTTTAAACATATTTTCTCCGCCTTGTGTGAAATCTAATACGCTTAATACTTGCCCAAGTCGCCCATTAACCTTGATGCGGACTCTGTAGGAGCGACTTTCTCCTCAATAAGAATATTCTTTGCTGAAACCTGTCCGTCATATAAATAGGAGTTGGCTTCGCCGTTTGGTGAAATTACAGCGCCTTCCAATTTTACTCCTATAAATGCGCCTCTACTCCTTGAATAGGAAAGTATCCCACCTTTAAGCTGAAGGTCCGTTGCTGCTGCTGCGTCTCTTCCCACAGGTCCAGCGGAAATTGCAGCATCTCCGCCAAGTTTAAGTTTGCTTTGAAGAAGTCCATCCAGACCCCTTTCGCTCATTATAAGAAGGATAACGTCTGTTGCCTGGCCGCCTATCTGCAGACCCCAGCTTACTCCAGCTAAATTAAAAACACATGGAGCACTCCAGGAGCCGGCTGATTTATTTTTTACTACTATTGCTCCCTGTCCATATTTCCCTCCGAAAATAAACCCTCCGCTTACAGTTGAAGGAAATATTGCAACCGCATATGCATCTTTCAAGAGGGATTGAGGAATGCCTTCATCCGGCATATCTGTCATTTCTTCAAATACCCTACCAGACTCAATAAGTAAGTTATCCCATTTATTGTCCGAAAAACTCATATCCGTACAACAAAAAACAAACACAATTGCCCATAATGCCACTAGTCCCTTTTTCATTTCGAACTCCCTTTCCCTAAGTTTTTAACTGAAATATTTGAAAATTTGTTAAAACACACTATACTATTATATATATCTTACCTTTTTTATATGTTCGGTCAAGATAAGATTATATTTAATTTTTGATACACATTGAGGAGTAGCGTTGAAAAAAGGTCTTATAGCCCTTATATACATAGTTCTGATAGTGCTGGTCGCCGTGATGAATGAGCCCAAGGAAGGAGTATTCACCGGAACTAGTGGTGGTGGATATGTAAGCTCTTCCGGTGGCGGTGGTGGGTACGATTCTGGTGGCGGAAGCTCTTCCGGTGGCGGTGGTTCTTCCGGTGGCGGTGGCCCATCAGGTCCGGTAGCACGCACACCCAGAAAGATCACTGACAGACATAGAACAATAGCCAGGTTTAATCCCACAGTAAGAAGCTATCAATCTGAGTATCGTAAAAATAAAAGTGCAAATAGATACAGAAAGTGGTATATCCCCGGAACATATAGAACCAGCGTGCTCGTATACGGCGGGGATGTATTTATGACTTCCTATGATACAAAAGGCCCTCAATATGACAAAGGTTATGGCTTAATAACCGGTCAAAAACATTCCGCTGAAACTACAATTCAATAATTTTAAGGTAAACTTTTAAGAACTTGGTTTTTCTGAGGTAGAGACCTGGTTCCTTCCGGCTTCTTTTGCAACGTAAAGAGCGGTATCTGCTCGCTTTATGATGCTTTCAACGTCATCGTTGGGCGGAGTAAAAACTGCAACACCTAAACTTATTGTCACGTTATGGGTATTATTCTCATCTTGAACGGTACGAGATTCAACAGCTTTTCTGAGTTTTTCAGCTATGGACATCCCGTTCTCTAGAAGCGCACCCCTTAGAAGTACTATCATTTCTTCCCCGCCATACCTTGCCACAACATCGGAAGAACGTACGGGTGACTTAAGAGCTTCTGATACCTCACGTAGAACTAAGTCCCCTGTCTGGTGTCCATATGTGTCATTGAATTTCTTAAAGTGGTCTATATCAGTCATAACAACACAAAAATGCTTGTCAGGATCGGCTTTGGCCATTAATATCTCTGTTTTTAGGATCATCCTAAAGTACCTGACATTGAACAGTCCTGTAAGCTCATCCGTAACGGCAAGTTTAAAGAATCTCTGGCGTTCAAAAGAAATTCTTACAAAGTTATAAGTAGAGACTGTAACAAAACTGACTACTATGGCAAATAGCGGAAATGCATAATTTATCCATATTCCCTTAATAAAACATACATAACACGCCGCAAATAAAACTGCGCCCGCTAAAATAATTATTAACGTTTCCCTTAAGGGCTTCTTACCTGCAATCGCCAGGGCCGGTATTAATGCAAATAAGTACGTTAATAGAATTATTGACCACCATGGAAAGCTGTGTATAAACTGTTTTTCTACCAGATTGTTAAAAGCATTAACGATTAATCCTACGCTGGGATATGCGGGCTCAAGGGGTACGGGCTTTATATCATAAAGCCCTATAGCCGTAACGGCTACAAAGCATACGCTATTTTTAAGCGGCCCGACATCAATACTGGGCTCTTTCCCTTTAAGAACATCTGAATAGGCCTCTAAAATATCGAGGAAAGAATAGTGATGAAAGGTTTCTTTCCATGTTCCCGTCCAGTTAACAAGTATTTCGTTGTCGCTTGCAAGAGGGATACTTAGCTTTTCCTCGTAATTAGAGAGAACGACTTCTCTCGGCTGAAGAGTCAGCTCTTCATATCCCAGGTGATCCATAGCCATCTTTAAAGCTATGTGCGGGTATAGTTCCCCCTCGGAGTCAGCAAAAACAAGAGGCGCCATTCTAAGAACTCCATCTTCATCGGGAAAAACGTTTATTGAGCCTATCCCTTTTGCTCCTTTAGCAAATTCATCTATCGGGAAAAATGCTTTGTTCTTATCTATTATTCCTTCCTGGAATGCAAATGGAAGATAGACATTTTTGGATTCTTCTATTGCTTCAGCTAAAGGCTGGTCATTCTCAATGTTCCCGGAGGGCTCTGAAAACACCATATCAAGGTATATGCTTTCGGCTCCAAATTTATTTAAGGCTTGTATAATAGCGGCTTGCCAGGTTCTTTCCCACGGCCATCGGCCAATGCTTGATATATTGTCGTCGTCTATTTCAATAATGGCTATTCTGGGATTATCATGGATCGGTCCTCTTAGGTAAAAAAGGAAGTCCGTGCTTATATATTCCAGTCTTTTAAAGAATCCCCCGCTGGAAAAACCGATAATTAAAGTCGCTACAAGTAGCGCTATTAAGATATTTGTTAGGCTGGCTTTTTTAAACTTCAAGATATGTATTCTACTCTACGGCTTCAACTTCAACACTAAATTTAGTTCCTCTTACGCCTACAACCGATGTAGGAGTCTTTACTTCAAACCTGGATTTTTCATCAGGCATTTTATCAACCTTTATAAGGAGCTTGCCCACCGCAAGGTCAAGCAGGGTTTCTTCTTCGCCCGTTTCCTTCTTTGTAAGTTCTAAAATAACAACCTGTGAATTGTCTTTTAGTTCTACCGTAGCATTCCCCTGACTGCCGGAAATCTCAAGTATTGCGCTTGATTCATCCTTGGTTATGAGTATATCCGCTTCATTGAGCATCATGCCAATACTTGCAGGAACCGGCTCCTCGGCGTCTGGAGTTTTAACTTCTACCATGCCGCTCATATCTATAATGGTGGCAGTTCTTGTAATCTGCTCAGCGTTAATAAACGCAAAAACGGATATGACAATAACACATACAATTGGAAATATTATTTTTTTCATTATAATCACCTCTTAGATAATATACATCCGCCTTAGACTAAAGTCAAAAGCAATTAACAGGAAGGTAGTAAAATCTGCAAAAAATGATTCTTTAATTTATTAAAATAAGGAAGCCATTAAGCGGAATAAAGATGTTTCCCTTTACATTCTGAGGAAAAACGGGCTTTCTAACTTTGTTTTGAGGCTTCCTGAAGAAGCTCCTTGTGGTGGTTTTCTTCTTCAATAATATGTTCCAGTTCTTTTTTTATGTCTGGGGAATCTATATTTTCCCGACAAACCGCATAAAAACTTATAGACTTACTCTCAATATCAATTGCCATAGCCAAAAGGTCTTTTTCGCTATCAACACTCTCTGCGAGTTTTATAATATCTTGATACGAAGGAAATATCTTAAGTTCCATAAGATTTATTAAATTATCATATTTTTCATTTTTTTCTTTCCCCGTTTCTCTGGCCAGGGCATCGAGTCTTTCTTTAAAGTATTTATAATGTTCCTCTTCCTGCTGGGA
>JAQBAV010000101.1:0-8427 GCA_032126595.1 Candidatus Omnitrophota bacterium
CATGAGTGTTTACGAGAACATGGCCTTCGGGTTAAAACTTAAAAAATATCCCAAAAATGAAATCGATACAAGGGTTAAGGAAGCAGCCGGAATACTTGGTCTTGAGAAACTTTTGGGCAGAAAACCCAGAGAACTTTCGAGCGGGCAGTGCCAGCGTGTCGCGGTAGGCAGGTCCATTGTAAGAAAGCCAATGGTGTTCCTCTTCGACGAACCTTTAAGCAACCTTGATGCTAAACTGAGAGTTCAAATGAGAATGGAGCTTCACCGGCTCCATATCCGTCTTCAGGCAACCATGATATATGTTACTCACGACCAGACAGAGGCTATGACGCTCGGGGACAGAATAGCTGTTATGAAAGATGGTGTTATTCAGCAGATTGATACTCCTACCAATGTTTACAATAAGCCCGTAAATAAATTTGTTGCAAGCTTTATAGGTGCACCTCCAATGAACTTTCTTGAGGGAAGGATCATCAAGAAAGAAAGAAGGCTATATTTTGATGAGGGAAACTTTCGCATACGTATAGTCGAAGGGATGTATAGAGCTTTAACAGATTATGTTGATAAGAGAATAATAATGGGTGTCAGGAGCGAAAATATTTACGATAAACTCTTTGTATCGGAAGCCCCCCCAGAGAATATAGTTACTATGACTTGTGAAATTGTAGAACACCTTGGTTCGGAAGTGTACATACACTTTAATACCGGCAAGCATATTGTAGTTGCAAAAGTTGCCGGTGATGCCAATCCGCAGATAAATCAGGATATGGATGTGGTGTTTGACATGAGCAAGATACACTTTTTCGACAAGACAACCGAAAAAACAATTGTCTAAAATACTCATGACACCTTTTACTAAAAGAAATCTCCTCATACCGTTTTCGACCCTTCTATTGGTAGGCCTGTTGTATGGTCTCACCAGATTTGTACCTGCTTTGAAAAGTTCTGTCCAGCATTTGGAGTTTATAGTTCTTGCTCTCATGATAATGCTCAGCATAGTAGTTATGCTGTTCTGGGTGTCTGTGGGCGTGCTTGGCGGTCTGGTTTCTCTCCTATGCGCACTGATATTCCTATACAAACCCCTAACAAATCTCAATCCGTATTATTACAGCATTCTCATTCTTGCGTTTTTCCTAAGTAGTTACATTGGGCACCAGATAGCCAAAAAAACGGTTGTATCCAGCCAGAAACATAAAGTTACTATGGAAAAAGTTAATGAGGATATAAATCTTGTAAATAACCACCTTAAGAATAGAAAAGCAGAAATATCCGCTATGTCGGATAAGTTAAAGAGTCTTTTAAAAATCAAAGATACTGCCGATAAGCTAAGTTTAACGCTTTCCACAGATGAAGTAATTGGAGTTGTAGGGGAGAGTGTGAGAGAAATTTTTAAGGACAACGATCGCGTATCTATTTATCTTTTTGACCAAGATGACAGTGACCCCAACCTCAGATATAGTTTTAAACCCGACTCCAGGAAGCCAATAACTCTCAAAAAAGGGGGAATATTTGAGAGATGGGTTACAAAGAATATGAAAAGTCTTTTGGTTAAAGATGCTCATAATGATTTCAGGTTTTCGATTGAAGACGAGGAAATAGGGGATGACTTTGTCTCCTTGATAAGCAAGCCTTTAATAAGCGAGAGTAATCTTCTGGGAATATTGAGAGTTGATAACGCTGCCGAAGGCAAGTTTACCCAGCACGAACTAAGAATACTTGATATTATAGGCGAGCTGGTATCTGTAGCTCTCGATAATGCGAAGCTTTACCGGCAGACAGAAGAGCTTGCAATTAAGGATAGCTTGACGGGACTTGTTGTTCATCGTTATTTCATGGAACGCCTGGAAGAAGAAGTAAAAAGAGCCCATTTAAGCGGAAGCAGCTTTGCCCTGCTCATGCTTGACATTGATAGTTTTAAAGACTTTAATGACCAGCATGGACATATCGCAGGAGATATAGTTCTTAAAAAGATAGCTAAAATACTAATAAAAAAAGCATCTGCGGGGGATATAGTTTGCCGCTATGGGGGAGAAGAGTTTGTTTTTGTGTCGTTGAACTCCACAAGAAAAGAGGCCATGCAGCTTGCCGAAGAGATTAGAACAGAGATTGAAGCAAGCCCTGTTACCGTCCGCCGTGAAAAAAGATTTGTTACGGTGTCTATAGGGGTTGCGATGTTTCCGCAGGATGCCAGGCTAAGGGATGACATTATTTGGGAAGCTGATAAATTTATGTATAAGGCCAAAGGAAAAGGTAAGAACACCATATGTTCAAAGTAAGACCCTTTATAATATTTACGATCAATATTTTGCTTCTAGCACTAAGCTGGTTTTTCTACAAATTCCCTCAAGGGGATGAATATTTAGTGCTATTTGTCATACCTCTTATTTTTCTCCTTGTGCCGTATTCTCTGACCCTAAGAAGCAGTATAGTATTGTTTTTGCTTAATATTACGTTCTTTCTTTATTATTATTATTTGAAGGCCCTAAACCCGGTAGATATAGTTGTTCTTGCCGCGCTTCTTATTTCTGTTTCAGCAATAAGTTTTATAGTAAAAAAGCTCTCTGAAGTTTTTGAAGTTCACCAGGGAAAAGAACTTTCCGCCATACAAGTCGAATATAATGGTATTCTTGACAAGCTCGAAGACGTTGACAGAAAGGGTCACAGCACAGAAAAAGACCTGGTTCGTATCTCACGACTTTATGAGGTAACAAAGCAACTTGCCCCGGTACTTAAATTTAACGATATGCTAGATGCTTTATTTAGTTTCTTAGAGGACAACTTTAAGCTCCAAGTAGCGCATTTGTTGACTTTCAGTAAGGGGACTTTTTCTCATGGGGTATCAAAGAGCATAGCCGAAGAGGATTATTATACCGACCCGGACAGGGTTCTTGAATATGAAGAGGTTGTGGATTATCTGAGAGACGAACAGGATAATAAGGCCTTTTTTATGGAAAGAAGCGATAGCGAAAGTTTATTCGAGTCATTAAAAATTCAGTCGGATACATTTCAAGTTTTCCCGCTTTTTGTGGGGGATAAATTGGCCGCCGTTTTAGCAATAGAAGGCGCTTTAAAATCCAGTTACAGCGGGTTCCGCATACTTATACCGCAAATCGCGCTTGAGCTGAGGAAAGTTGACTTATATGAACAAGTTCAGCAGCTTTCGATTATTGACGGCTTGACAGAAACATACTTAAGGCGATATTTAATGGGGAGGCTGGAGGAAGAGGTTGATCGTGCACAGCGCTTAGGCATGAAATTTTCGGTAGGCATGGTTGATGTGGATCACTTTAAGAAATGCAACGACAAATACGGACATTTGGTAGGGGATACCGTTCTCAAGACAATAGCAGGAAGGCTTAAGAAATCGGTTCGTGAAGTTGATATGATTTCAAGATATGGCGGAGAAGAGTTTTGCATAGTTCTTCCTGAAACAGCCAAGAAAAGCGCTCTGGTTGTTGCCGAACGTATTCGTACGTCTGTTGAATCAAAAGAGATTGTAGCTTTTGATGAAAAGATAAAAACAACGGTAAGCGTCGGAATAGCGACATACCCCGAAGACGGGGAAGACGTTAATACCTTGCTCGAAAATGCTGACAGCGCGTTATATAAGGCAAAGCGCAAGGGCAGGAACAGGGTTTGCAGTTAGTAGTTTGAGGTTAGAAGTTTGTAGTTTGATATTAGAAGATTGCATGGAAGACAAAAAGCATGTTATACTGTTTCACAAATTCGTGCCTTACAATTAAAATAGTCAGGAGTGTTGATTAATAATGCGTAACCTTAGATTCCTTGTCTGGATATTTTCTGCAATTTTTCTCTTAACAGGACTAATTTCCGTTTCTTATGCCGCAGATGATGATCTATTGAAGCTTAAGCCGGGCCTGCCCATCGTTGTCGACGGAGATAAAGTAGAATACTTTGAGCAAGATGGAAGGATAGTTGCAGAGGGAAATGTAGTTATAACATATGGAGACATGACGCTAACTTGCGATAAGATCGAAGTTAATACCAAGTCGCGCATGGCTGTTTGTGAAGGGAATGTGCGTATAGAGCGACCCGAAGGGGTAATGACGGGCGACCGCATACGTTATGATTTTAACAAGGAAGAGGGAGAACTCATCGGGATAGACATCAAGTCTTATCCATGGTATGGGCAAGCGGAAGAGATCACCAGGGTTTCCAAAAATGAATATCTCTTAAAGGATGGATATGTAACAACATGTGACCGGGAGGAGCCCCACTACAGGGTTTCAGCAGGTCAGATCAGGTTTTTTCCGGACGATAAGGTAATAGCAAAAAATGTAGTTGTGTATATAGGAAAGGTTCCCGTAATGTGGTTTCCCTACTATTACCATCCCATCGTTCAGACGAAAGCCAAAGTACAGTTTATCCCCGGATACAGTGGTGATTGGGGATATTTTCTTTTGTCGGCATGGAGATTTCACATAAAAGGAAACACTAAAGTAGATGTTCTTTTAGATTACCGCACCCGGAAAGGTTTTGCAGAAGGCGCAAATCTCTATTACGATATGGAGGATATTGGTCTTCCGACATTAGGCAAAGGTGTTTTTAGAAGTTATTTTATACAGGAAAATGATCCGGTTACTACTTACGATCCAAAACCATACCGAGATGAAGGGGATGGCATGAATAGAAGGCAGAGACTTCAGTGGAAGCATCGCATGGAGTTTGAGCCTGAAACCATTGGTATGCTTGAGTTTAACAAACTTAGCGATGAACATATCATCGAAGATTATTTTTATAATGAATATGAAGAAAATAATATTGTTCCCCAGAACTACGCTTCAATAATTTCAGCCAAACCCAATTATATTTTTGGAGTATACCTTGAAAAGAGATTTGATGACTTTTATACAGTAACACAAAGACTCCCCGAAGTAAGTCTGAGTATTCCGGCCCAGAGGTTGTGGGAGACTCCTTTATATTACTCCTCAGAAATGAGTGCCACATATTTTGATAAGCAGTACAAAGGATTAAGCAGTCCTCCTGAAAAAGTTGGTCGGTTTGATTATTATAACAAGCTTTCATACATGGCTAAGCTGGGCTTTTTGAATATAACTCCTTTCGGGGATATCAGAGAAACAGTTTATACGCGCGATAAATGGGATCATGACCCTGAACTTCGCAGCGTTTTTGGTGGTGGTGTAAGCGTATTTAGCAGATTCCATAAGGTGTATGACGTAGAAACCGATGCATGGGGTCTGGATATAGATGGCTTGAGACATATTGTAGTGCCTAGCGCAACATATTATTATGCGCATCAGCCGACAGTTAATAAAGATGATCTATATCAGATGGATTATATTGATGCCCTCGAAGAAGAAAACAGTATTAATTTTTCATTAGAAAGTAAATTTCAGACCAGACGCGGTGAGGGTGAAAACAAGGGATCTGTAGACCTTGCCAGATTTATTGTGAGTACAGATTATTTACTTAGAATGGAAAGAGAAAGTTTCAAGTTTGAAAACCTGAAAATGGAGCTCGAATTAAAGCCTTATTCATGGCTTTACATTGATAGTGATATGGAAATAGTACCCAAAAACCAATCTTTAGGGAGGGCCAGTGTTGAGGCGTCTTTCAGGCCTTCCGGAAATTTTAGGCTCGATATGGGATACCGGTATGAAAAATTAGCGCCCGAACCCAGAAATCAGTTAACACTTGATGTCTCATACAGATTAAATAAAAATTGGAAATTTGGTCTCTACGAAAGATTTAATCTTGAAAAAGGAGACATTGAAGAGCAACAGATATCAATCTTAAGGGATTTACACTGCTGGGAAGTTGAAATTGTTTATGATGTAGAAGGCGCTGACTTCTTTAAGGATGAGTTTACTATATGGTTTGCGTTTAAGATAAAGGCGTTCCCAGACTTGCAGCTTGGCATGAGCCGTTCGTTCCAGAAAGATATACCGGGATCCCAGCGGGTAGGCGCTAAATAAGGCTAAAAAGTAATAATAGGAAAAGGAGATAGGCAAAGAGCTTATCTCCTTTCTTTTTTATCTTTTACAGGGCACTTTTCTGGAGATTAACTATATTGCCCTTGGGCATTTAATATGCTATAATCACACCTCAAGTTGTTGGTTATTAATATTATACTAATAGAGAGGAGTATTTCATGATCGATGGAGTAAAAACAAAAAAACTCAAGATAATACCTGATGAACGCGGCAGACTGATGGAAATACTTCGAAAAGATGACGATATTTTTCAGGAATTTGGCCAGGTTTACATGACTACGGCCTTCCCGGGCGTTGTTAAGGCATGGCACTATCATAAATTACAGAACGATAACTTTACATGTATAAAAGGCAAGATGAGGCTGGGTCTGTATGATTCCCGTAAAGATTCACCTACATATGGAGAAGTGGAAGAGTATATAATAAGCCCGGAAAGTCCTCTTTTAGTGCAGATACCCAAAGAAGTCTACCATGGCTTTAAATGTATCAGCGACGAAGAAGCAATAGTTATCAATACAGTGACAGTTCCTTATGATCCGAAAAATCCTGATGAATATAGGATTGATGCCTTCGATAACGACATACCATTTGATTGGAAAAAGGAGTAATTATGAAAGGTATAATTTTAGCGGGCGGACTAGGAACTCGTCTTTATCCTCTTACAAAGATAACAAATAAACACCTTTTACCGGTGTATAATAAACCCATGATATATTACCCCATACAGACTCTCGTTGATGCAGGTATTACTGACATTATGGTTGTTACCGGAGGGCCTCATGCGGGGAGCTTCTTGAGACTTTTAGGTAACGGGCAGGAGTTTGGCCTAAAAGGCATTAATTATGCATATCAGGAAAAAGAAGGCGGCATCGCCGAGGCTTTATCTTTAGCTGAATATTTTGCAGATAATGATAAAGTGGTTGTTGTTTTAGGAGATAACATAATGGAGAGCGGCATATCAAAAGATGTCGAAGAATTCCGGAATCAGTCAGAAGGGGCCAGAATATTGATTAAAGAAGTTGAGGACCCCCAGAGGTTTGGCGTGGCCGAATTTGACGGAGATAAAATAACAAGAATAGTCGAAAAGCCTAAAGATCCTAAGACAAATTATGCGGTAACAGGCATTTATATGTATGACTCCAGAGTATTTGATATTATAAAGACTTTAAAGCCTTCAGGAAGAGGCGAGCTCGAAATAACAGATGTTAATAATGACTACATAGATAAGGGTCAGCTCACATATTCAAAGCTTAATGGATGGTGGACAGATGCCGGAACATTTGAAACCCTCTTAAGAGCCAGCAAGCTCGTGGTCAGCAAAGAGCAGCAGAAAGGATAAGAATGAAACTATTGATTACCGGTGGTTACGGGTTTATCGGGTCAAATTTTATAAGACACATTCTTGGTAAATATAAAGATGTAGAGGTTATTAACCTTGATAAAGTGACCTATTGCGGCAATCCCGAAAACCTGAAAGACCTTAAAGATGATAAGAGGTATTCTTTTGTTAAGGGAGACATATGCGATGAGAGAGTGGTGGGAGAGTTAGTCCCAAAAGTCGATACCGTTATTAATTTTGCGGCTGAGACCCATGTCGATAGGTCCATCAAATACCCGGAAGACTTTTTGCGCACAAATATTTACGGAGTGAAGACACTTTTAGAAGCTGCCAGAAAAACAAAATTAGAAAAATTTATACAGATAGGGACAGATGAGGTGTATGGGAGCGTTCCAGAAGGACATTCAACCGAAGGCGACCCGTTAAAGCCCAATAGCCCATATTCCGCAGCCAAGGCAGCGGGGGATTTATTTGCGCTATCATATTACACAACTTATGATGTGCCGGTTATTGTGACAAGAAGTTCCAACAACTTTGGGCCTTATCAGTATCCGGAAAAAGTTATTCCACTTTTTGTTACTAATCTATTAAAAAACAAAAAAGTCCCGCTTTATGGTGATGGCGGGAATGTCCGTGATTGGCTTTTTGTTGAGGATAACTGCAGGGCCATAGATCTTGTTCTTGAAAAAGGTGCACCTGGCGAGGTCTACAATATTGGCGGAGATAACTGTTTGACCAATCTGGAAATAACGAGTAAGGTGCTGTCGATAATGAATAAGACTGAAGAGCACATAGAGCGCGTTAATGACCGCCCCGGGCACGATAGGCGCTATGCACTTGATTCATCCAAAGTAAAAAGTCTTGGATGGGAAGGCGGGTCAGATTTTGAGAGTAATATTAAAAATACCGTCGCCTGGTATAGAGAAAATGAAAATTGGTGGGGACCGCTAAAGGAAAAGGCGGAAATAATTGAATGGTAAATAGTTAATAGTTCATTGTTCATGGTTCGTGGTTCATCGATAAAATAGAAAGAAATAAAGTTTAACAAATATATGAAAATACTTATTACCGGTTCGAGCGGGATGTTAGGATCGGACCTTTGCGAGATTCTTA
>JAQBAV010000102.1:0-4815 GCA_032126595.1 Candidatus Omnitrophota bacterium
CTCATATTTTTTTAGCATATTTTTCCATCCTGCGCCTCCGGAAAATGCCTTTGCAGTCTTGGCTGTAGCGCTGCTTCCACCGAGCTTACAGCTTAATAAGGGTATTAGGGTAAGGGCTACCCATAATGACCCAACGAGCGAAAATGTAACAGTGAAGGCAAGTTGTTTAAAAAGCTGTCCGGCGATACCAACAACAAAAACCATCGGCAAAAATACCGCAATAGTTGTAAGGGTTGAAGCAACGATAGCGTTTGATACTTCTTCCGCTCCTTCAGATGCGGCTTCAAGAGCACCCTTTCCAAGTTCTCTATGCCGGAATATGTTCTCGATAACAACGATCGCGTTATCCACAAGCATGCCGACACCGAGGGCCAACCCTCCTAAAGACATCATGTTTATCGAAAGACCCCCAAAATGCATAAGAGTAAAAACAACCATTATGGATATAGGGATACTGAGCGTAACTATCGTTGAAGCTTTTACATTCCTGAGAAAGAAAAGTAAAACAAGGAACGCCAAGACTCCACCTTGGAGAGCGGCATCACGTACACCATTAATAGCATCCTGAATAAATATAGACTGGTCGTATATGACCTTTATCTCAACATCATCTGGAAGTATTTTATCAAGTCGTGGAAATTCAGATCTTATATTGTTAATAACCTGCATCGTGTTGGCCTGAGCCTGTTTTTGGACAGAGACCGATACATTCTCTTCGCCGTTATATCTGGAATAACTACTTCGCTCTTTAAAGGTATCTTCTACCTCGGCAACGTCTTTAACTAGTACAGCGTTGGCCTGCTGGCTTATCTCTCTCAGGGCATCCCTTTGCTCGTAAGACATGCTAGCAAGTCTTTCTTCGTCTTTGTCCCTGCTCTTTACTACAACCTGCCCTATCTCTTCAACGTCCTGGAATTCTCCTAAGGTACGTATGAGATACTCATAAAAGCTTTCCTTAATGGTTCCGGCCGGGTAATTAAGGTTGGCATTTGTTATCGAGTCAGACACGTCCAATATTGAAATGCCGTGTGACTTAAGTTTATTCTGATTAACTTCGACAATGATTTCCCTTTCAAGTCCGCCCTCAACTGAAGCTGAGGCCACACCGTCCACCTTTTCAAGCTCCTCCTTAATGGTATCAATAGAGAGCTGCCTTAAGGATGCCGGGCTTCTATCGCCCGTCACGCTAATGGTCATAATAGGCATTTCAAATGGGTTAAAAGGCACTACGAGAGGCTCTGAAGCTTCCCGTGGAAGGCGTGCCTTGGCTAAATCCACCTTCTCTCTTGTTCTTAAAGAAGCAAAATCCATGTTCTGGTCCCAGTCAAACTCGGCCATTACAAGAGATACTCCTTCTTTAGAGATGGATCTTATGGTTTTAAGTCCGCTAACGGTTCCAACCGCCTCTTCTATCGGCTTCGTCAAGAGAGTTTCTACTTCTTCAGGGGCAGCGTTAGCATAAACTGTAAAGACTGTTAACTGTGGATACGTTATGGGCGGAAAGAGTTCTTGCGGCAGTTTCATCAATGAAATGAAACCGAATAAGATAACCCCGACAAAGATCATGACGGTAGTTACCGGTTTCTTGGTAGAAAATTCTGGTAATCCCATATTTTTAAAAAATCAAGAATGAAAAGTTAAAGGCGACAAATGGCGAAATCCGAACAACAAAACACTGTCTTATTTCCAAACCGGGATTGGTTACCCAATCCCGGTTTGAGCTTTTCATCTTTTCCCTTTAGCTCTTCGCTAAAATATTGTCTCTTGAACTTCAGTGATTTCGACTTTGTCTTTATCTTTAAAATCCTGGTGCAATTCCCGGATGATAAGTTCGCCTTCTTTTAGTCCTTTTCCTATTTCGGCCATATCATGAGTGAGGTATTCAATTTCTACTTCTCTCTCTTCAACATAACCAATATTTTGCACTGGGGTCTCCCCTGTCTCTCCTGCCTCTTCGGCCTCTTCCTGAGTATCCTCATGTACTACATACACAAAATATTGCTGGCCTTTTTTCTTAAATGCTGATGCAGGTATCATTAAAGCATCTCGTTTTTCGTACGTATTTATTATGGCTCTTGCGAACATTCCGGGCCTTAATTTATTCTCTTCGTTATCAAGCTCAACTTTCACTTTTTGGGTTCTGGTTCTTCCTTCGATTACAGGCGCAACCATGTCAACCGTTCCCGTGTAAGAAACGCCTGGATAAGCGTCAAGATAAACTTCTACGTTTTGCCCCAATTTCATTTTTGGTGAGTCTTCTTCGATAATGTCAAACGCGGCATAAACCTCACCAAAATCTACAAACCCCCCGATTTTATCCTGGCTAGTTACATACGCTCCGCTGTTTTTTTCCTTACTTCCTAGGTACCCATCGCTTTGGGCGTAAATATTTGTTTTTTCGAGGTCTCTTTTGGCTGACTCGTATTCCAATTTTTTCTGCTCAACCGCTATCTTGTCGACCCCGCCTATATCAAATAATCTCTGAGCCTTGTTTAGTTCCAACGCGGCATATTTAAGTTTTAATAGCGCGTCCTCCTGGTCAAGACTGGCAATGATGTCGCCCTCTAGAATTCTTTCGCCTTCTTCAAAGTTGTAGCTCTCCATAATGCCTTTCCCATCAAACCTCAGCTCAATTTCCCTGAAACCCTCTATCCTTCCCATTACAGGAAGTGAGTCTTTGAAGTCCATCTTTTTTACCTTGTAGACCTTCACAGGCACGGTTTCCATAAATTCAACCGTTTCTTTTGCTTCTTTAATTTTGCCGCTGAATACTTGCTTTATCTTGCCAATAGTTCGGGATAAAACTACAGCAACTATAAGAATACCGAGAACTATCCATATGTACTTCTTTTTTATTTTGCCTGTAGACGGTTTCTTGCCAGCTGCAGGAGGAACGCTTATGGTTGGGCTTTTTACTGGTTCTTTTGCTATTGGCATTGTCGTTGGGGCCGTTTTCTTTATTCTTGGAGCCCTCTTTTTTTTGGGCGCTTTTGGTTCTTGATTTTCTGACATAATGCTCCTCCCCTACTGGGATATTTTTTTACTTCTTCTTGGCTTTTGGCTTTTTCTTTTCTTCTTTTTTTGCTTCTTCTTGTTTTTTGTCTCTTTCAGCAAATTCCTGGAAATAATGGTAGTAGTACTTGAGGTCTTTTTCTATTTCCAGGTTATTTAAAACACCGCCGATTATGGCAGTCTTCCCTTCCATTCTCTTGTGTGACTCTTTCAGGGCCTTAAGGGGCGTTACTCCTCCTCCTATAACCTGTATCATCCCGTCGGCTACTTCACTCCAGAAAAGCGCATCGCTGCTAGTTAAAATAGCGGGTACGTCAATAATGACTCTCTGGAATTTCGCCCCCAGGGTTCCCATTACTTCTTTAAACTTGCCGGATCCTAATAGCTCTGAAGGATTCGGTGCAACAGGACCGCTCGGCAGAAGAGAAAGATTCGGCACGGAAGTTTTGACTATAGCTTTTTCTAGTGAAGTCACCCCTGCCAGCACGCTGGTCAACCCGTCCTCATCTTTTACATTGAAGGTTTTGGAAAGTTTGCCTTTTTTTATGTCTCCATCTATGAGAAGAGTTCTTTCATTAGCGTGGGCAAAGATCTCTGCCAGATTTGCTGCAACAAAGGTTTTGCCGTCCTTTGGGTTAGCGCTTGTAACGATCACTTTATTTAACGGTTTGTCTTCCGATGAAGAAAATATTAGCGAGACTTTTATATTTCTAAAGGCCTCTGCAACTTGTGAATACGGGTCTTTTTGCGACAATAAATTTATGTCCTGTCCTTTCTTTCTTTCTTTTATTACAGAAGGGGCAAACCCTAAAAATGGCATATTTGCGTAAAGTTCCACATCTTCAGGATGTTTCAGTGTGGAGTCGAGGTACTCTAATAAAAGTATCAGTCCTATCCCTATAAGAAAACTTACAACTACTGATGCCCCCATGGCTCTTGTAGATTGCGGACTTACCGGTCTTTCAGGCACTTTTGCAACGTCTACTATCCTAATGTTTGTTACTGCAAGGTCTTTAGAGATATCCAGCTCTTTTACCCTCGTTAAGAGACTATTGTACAGCGTTCTAGAAGCTTCCACTTTATCGTTTAGCCTGCGGTATTCCCACACTTCATCATGAAAACTTATCAGTTTGTCCCTAATCTCTTCCTGGGTTTTTCTGGTCTCTTCCAGCTGCTTTTTTAAAAATAAAATTTTTGGATGCAGGTTTCCATATTCTCTTGAAGACGCCGCAAGCTCGTCCTCTATGTCCTGCTTCTTATTTCTTAAATTAACCAGATCATCTTCCATTTCTGCCAGCATTGAATTTTTCTTGGTAAGCTGAGCAAGATCTCCTTCGGCATCCTGAAGTTCTTTTAGAGTTTCTCCAAGCTGATCCTCAAGCCATATAACGCCATATTCGGTAGTTCCCATTCTTCGCTCGATATCCTGGCGTATAAATTCTTTTACCCATGTGTTAGCAATATTCGTAATGAGGATGGGGTCAACTCCGGCTGCAGAGACCACTATTATATTTCCGCTCTGGTCTACTCTAACCGAAGCCAGAAGCCTGTCTACACTTCTAGGGTCTACTCCTAGTCCCATCTTCTTGGCAACCCTCTCCGCGAGATAGCGGGAACGTAATATACTGTACTGTGTTCTAATGTCTCCTTTTTCTTTCGAGTAAATATCATCTCTTATTTGTGTTATTTTAGGAACTTCTTTTTCGATCAATACAACCGTGCCGGATCTATAAACTCTCGGAGCAATCACGAGATACACAATACCGGCTATAATTCCCAATGTAACGCATATTCCAATCATCC
>JAQBAV010000103.1:0-5846 GCA_032126595.1 Candidatus Omnitrophota bacterium
CTTCCCGCTAAAATACGCAGTAAAAAGAAAAGCGCAAGACAAAATATGTCAATAATAACTGCATTTTTTAAGATCTTTGAATAAACCAAATTAAAAAGCAAATAGGAACAAACTACTATCCCAAAAGAGAAATTAATCATAAAGGATGCGGGGAGAGAGACGGCGCCTAAAAATACTGCTGTACCTATTGCTTGTTTTATGGAGACTTTTCCTGATGGTATTGGGCGTAGCCTTTTTATGGGGTGTTCTTTATCTTTTTCTTTATCAATAATATCGTTGATTATATAAACAACACTGGCGGTAAACGAAAACAGGAAAAAGGCGGCTATCTCTTTAAACACAATCTGTGTGTCAAAAAGTTTTCCTCCGAAGATCATGGGCACAAAGATGAAAAGGTTTTTAATCCATTGTTTCGGACGCATCATGAATAGAAGGTTTTTCATACAAGCCCCTTTGTTTGTGGTCGAACTGATGCTTAGGTTCTCTATCGAAAAGACACCTTAAGATTTTGCTCAAGAGCTTTTTTTATGTCGGAATGAACGGCTTCGATCTCTTCCTCTTTAAGCGTTCGTGTGTCTAGGCCGTATTGTATGCTGTATGTAAGGCTTTTCTTCCCCTCGGGAACTTGTTTTCCTTCATACATATCAACCAGCTGTACCTCTTTTATAAGATCTTCCCCTGTCTTCTTGATACTTGCTGATACCTTCCCGGCGGAGAGCTCTTTATCGCAAAGAATGGAAATGTCTCGCGAGGAAAACGGATATTTCGGAATCCCTTGGTATTTGCTTACTAAAACTGCTTCTTCTTTTACACGATCAAGGTTTATTTGTGCAAGATAAACTGGTTGTTCAATATCATAGTCTTTTGTTGTTTTTATTGATGCTTCTCCTATAAACCCTACGCTCTTTTTTGTTTTTTGAAGCATAATATCCCCACCCAGGCTAAACCCGTCAAGGCTAACCCCTTGCATGTAAATATCAATTTGTAGACTTGAAAAAAGCGCCTCGGCAATGCCTTTAAGGTCATAGAAAGTGCTTGATTTTTTCCCGCTTTGCCAATTGTTGCTAAAAAGCCCTGTAACTCCAAGGCAAAGCGTTGTCTCTTCTGCAAAGCCTTCCTTTTGAGCGCGGGAATATGCTTTTCCTATTTCATAGAGCTTTAGATCTTTATTTTGTCTGTTAATATTATATGCAATGGCTTTAAGCATGCCGTCTAAGAGATGCGGCGTCAGTACTTTTTGCTCTTCAGATAGAGGATTATTCAGCTTGACGGGCTCTTTTCTGATTGAGGGAAATTTTTCAGCAGCAGTTTCATTTATAAGGCTGTATGTCATGATTTCATTCATGCCTAAGGCCGAGAGCCTCTTTCTTGTTTTTTCCAAAACTTCTCTGTATGGCTCTTTTCTTTCAATCTGAGCTGTAATCTTTGAAACCTTGCTTGGGATGTTATCATATCCGTATATTCTTGTTATTTCCTCTATTAGGTCTACGTCTCTAGTGAGGTCTTCCCTAAAGCTCGGAACCTTTACGTTTAAGCTTTCTTCTTGTTGTTCTACGGTCATCCCCAAATTTCGCAGGATCTTTATGATTTCGCTCTCGCTAATATTGACTCCTATAATCTTTGCGGCTTTAGCTGCGCTTAAGGCTATGTTTACCTGGTCTATGGACTTCTCCCCCACATCGTAAAGTGTCCCTAGCTTTCCCCCCGATTCTTCTAATATAAGCTTGACCGCACGACTGGAGGCGGAAACCACCATCCCCTTATCTACGCCTCTTTCGAAACGATAGCTGGAGTCTGTGCTTATGCCTAGCTCTCTAGCTGTTGCTCTTACTGATATCGGATTAAAATATGCGCTTTCAAGTAATATATTTTTTGTGTCTGGCCCGACTTCAGTGCTGCTTCCTCCCATCACTCCGGCAACGGCTATCGGTCCTTCTTCGTCTGCTATAACAAGCATTCCTGGTTTTAGTTTTCTTTGAATTTCGTCTATTGTTGTTATGCTCTCGCCTTTCACGGCTTCCCGGACAATAATTTTATTCCCTTTTATTTTGTCCAGGTCGAATGCGTGCATGGGCTGCCCAAGCTCCATAAGGCAAAAATTGGTCACATCGACAATATTGTTTATTGGCCTCAGCCCCAAGGATTCTATTCTTTTTCTGATATTTTTATTTACCTCTTTTACTTTCACCCCGGAGATAATTCTTGCGGAGTATCGTAAACACAGATCTGTAGCTTCAATTGTGCACCCTATTCTATGAGTTTCGTCCTTTTCCCCTTTTTCCGGTATTGAAAAGTCAGGCATTTTTAACTTTTTATCAAAAACTGCTGCCACCTCTCTTGCGAGTCCCGTGATGCTGAGACAGTCCGGTCTATTTGATGTTATCTCTAGGTCCATTACTCTGTCTTCGCCGGCTTCTTCGACAGCTTCAACTTCTGACCCAGACATGGTAAGGCCTTGGGCCACTTCTTCAGGGCTAGCCTTAACATCAACGTAATCTTTTAACCACTCATAACTAAGTTTCATTTTTTATTACCCTTTTGCGTTTCAAACAATTTGAGATCCTGAAACAAGTTCAGGATGACTATTTTTTGTTCAGGATGACAGTTTTTAGTTCAGGATGCCTTCTTTTGTTCACCATTGCCGCTTTTTGCTTAGGCTGCCCTTTTTTACCAATGTCATGCTGAATTTATTTCAGCATCTCCTCATATAAATCATTCCATTCGGGATTAAATTCATTGACTAAATTATTCTTCCATTCTCTGTGCCAATTCTTCAACTGTTTTTCTCTTTCTATTGCGTTACTTATTTCATCAAACTTTTCATAATAAACCAACCTTGTGCAATTATATTTTTCTGAAAACCCTTTTATCTTTTTTTCTTTATGCTCATACACTCTCTTGACAAGGTCGCTGGTAACGCCTATATAAAGAACAGTATTGGTTTTGTTTGCCAAAAAATAAATGTATCCTTCTTTCATGTTCAGTTTACTTGGCTAAAGATCCTGAAACAAGTTCAGGATGACTATTTTTTGTTCAGGATGACTCGGTGGGTTTTTTATCTATCATTCACCGCTCAGCATTCACTAACTACGAACTCCCAACTACAAACTACTAACTGAATAATCCTTAATTCTTAATCCTATTAGAGATTGCTTCGTCAGCAAAAACTCGAGCTCACTCGCAATGACGTTCTCTACCATTCATTGTTTACTGTTCTTGGTTCTTTTCTTACAACTTATAACTTACAGCTTAAAACTTGTTTTGACCCTTTGTTCTTTAATTCTTACTACTTAATCCTTAATACTTTACTTAAACTGGTTTAAAAATCTGATATCGTTTTCGTAAAATAATCTTATGTCTTCTATGCCGTACTTAAGCATTGCAATTCTTTCAACACCCATGCCGAACGCAAACCCTGTATATTTCTCCGTATCATAACCAACGGCCTTAAATACTTCCGGGTCTACTATGCCCGCTCCCAGTATTTCAAGCCATCCGTTTCCCTTACAAACCCTGCATCCTTTTCCTCCGCAGATAATACAAGATATGTCGACCTCTGCGCTCGGCTCTGTGAAAGGAAAAAAGTGAGGCCTGAGTCTCATTTTTATATTCTCGCCGAACATGCTCCTGCAAAATACAGACAAAACTCCTTTTAAGTCAGAAAAATCTATGCCCTCATCTACCATTAATCCCTCTACCTGATGGAACATGAAGGAGTGTGAAGCGTCCACTGCATCAGGCCGGTACACTCTACCAGGCATTATGGCTTGTATGGGGGGCTTTTTACTCTCCATAAGGTGTATTTGAACGTTTGAAGTGTGGCTGCGAAGTAAATATTTTCCTTCTACATAAAATGTATCAAACGCATCTCTCGAAGGGTGTTCAAGGGGTATGTTTAACGCTTCAAAATTATAGAATTCTGTGTCAATTTCCGGACCTTCGGCTATCCTAAACCCTAGAGAAACAAATATTTCGTTGATCCGCTCCATTGTTTGGCTGATAGGATGAGTGCTTCCTTCCGTCTGCTTTACCCCCGGAAGAGTAACGTCTAACTGTCCTTCTTTTGCCTCGATTTCCCCTGTTTCGATTCTTTCTTTTATTTCATTTATCTTGTTTGTAAATTCGTTTTTCAGAACATTGGCTTTTTTGCCGACTTCTTTTTTTTCTTCTATCGAAAGATCAGACAAAGATCTGAGAACCTCTGTTAAAAAGCCCTTTCTTCCAAGATATTTCACCCTGATAGCTTCTATCTGGTTTAGGTCTTTACATTCTTCCAGCTCTTTATTAAAGTCCTGGCTTGCTGTTTCTAATTTTTTTAGCATTTTCATTTCTTATTTTTTGTTCTTTAAGGCTTCTATTTTTTTATTCTCTCCAAAAACAAACAGAGTATCCCCCTCTTTCACCACGTCTTCTGCCTGAGGGTTCATATTTATCTCTTCTTCCCCTTCACCCTTTTCCTTGCTCTTTATTGCGATGACATTCAGCTCGTGTTTTGTCCTTATGTCGAGGTCTCTTAGGGCTTTCCCTATAAATTCTTCCGGGGGCATAATCTCGATAACGCTTGAGTCCTCGGAAATGCCTATGTGTTCAACTACATTATTGGAAGAAGATATTAAAGTGTTAGCTATTCTTTCGCCCATATCTTTTTCCGGCAACACAACTTTGTCTGCCCCAATTTTTTCCAGCACTCTCTTGTGCGCCCCGCTTACTGCCTTACATACAATAACGGGGACTCCTTGTTCCTTAAATAAAAGCGTCACTAATATGCTGGACTCCACGTTAGTTCCTATGGCGCATATGACCACATCCGCATGGTTAAGGCCGACTGCTTTTACGGCTTTTTCGTCTGTAGCATCCAGGCAAACGGCTTTTGTCACATGCTCCATAATGTCGTGCACCAGACCCTCGTCCTTGTCTACGGCGATAACTTGCTGGCCCTTTTCGCCAAGAGCTCGTGCTACGCTGGATCCGAATCTTCCTAATCCTACAACGGCAAATTGTTTCATGCTTTCCTCCTAAGTTTAGCGCCGGAATACTTCGCTGAAAATTACCCTACCATGATATTTTCTTCAGGATAAATATATTTTTCTCCTTTGTCTCTAAAGGCCACGGCCAAAGCAAGTGTTAGAGGCCCTACCCTTCCGGCAAACATTGTTGCTATTATGCATACCTTGCTGGCATTATCCAGACTGCTTGTTATTCCCGTCGAGAGCCCAACTGTTCCGAACGCGGAAACCACTTCAAAGAGTGATTTTAAAAGCGACGCGCCCTCTCCGCCATTTATAGTTTGAAAAAATGTAACAAGCATCGTGGCGACAAAAATCCACGAAAATGCCAGAAAAAATATTACTATAGATTCTCTTACCACTTGCTGCGATATGGATCTATTTAAAAACATGACTTGTTTTTTATTTTTCATCATGTTGACCGCTGTTGCGAATATCACCGCAAAGGTACAAGTCTTGATCCCTCCTCCGGTTGAACCCGGAGAAGCCCCTATGAACATAAGCGCAATTAATACCATAAGGGTCGGGGTTGTCAGTCTGCCGATCGGCAAGGTGTTAAATCCGGCGGTTCTGGCAGTCACCGACTGGAAGGCTGAACCCCATAAACGTTCAGCGCCGTTCATCCCTGCTAGCACATTATTTTTTTCAAAAAAGAGGAGCGCGATCATTCCTACCGCTATCAGCATGGCGGTCACCAGTAAGACCACTTTGGATTGCAGGGAAAGCCTTCTCTTTTTTTTCTTTCTTTCAAACAGCCCCATAACATCCATTATTACGACAAACCCGATTCCGCCCACGATTATTAGAAAGATCATTATCAGATTAATGTAAGGGTCTTGC
>JAQBAV010000104.1:0-7240 GCA_032126595.1 Candidatus Omnitrophota bacterium
CAGGTGAGGGTGATAGGGGCTGTTTCCGGCAGTTTGTTTACCGATGAGCTGATAAAAGAAATAAGGGTTGATAATTTTATTATGAAACCGTCAGCTGAAAGCGGGATAAGAAAGATAGCGGTTCTTGAGCGACACAAAAGAACCGGAAATGTATCAGTAGGCCTTATTAAGGGATTTGATTTTTACGGAGGAGCCATCGCTTCAACCGTTGCACACGACTCTCACAATTTGATTGTGCTGGGAGGAGATGAAGTCTCCATGATAAGGGCCGTAGAGATAGTATGGACCCTGAGAGGGGGGCTTGCCGCGGTTTTCGGAGGAGAAGAAGCTTCTTTGCCGCTGTCCCTGGCGGGGCTAATGTCCACTGAGGGAATAGATACCATGCTTAGCCAGAACAGGACCCTGGACAGCCTTATAAGAAAAATGGGTTTTGAACAAGATCCATTCCGCACGCTTTCATTTATGGCGCTTCCCGTAATACCAAAGCTTAAGATAACCGATAAAGGCCTGGTTGATGTAGACAAGTTTGATTTTGTTGATCTTTTTGTTAAATAAAAGAGAGAACAAACATAAAAAAAGACGGTCATTTATTTGACCGTCTTTTTTTATTCTATCTATAAATTTTATTCTGAATCGTAATTAATAAGTGTTCTAGGATTGTACTTTCCAATTTTATCCATGTAGTTCAGAAAGGGGAGGCCTATTATAGAAAAGATACCTGCGACTTCGGCTTTTTGCTTTTCGACCATTTTTGCTACAGCCTCAAGAGTTCCTCCGGTTGCGATCAAGTCATCTATTATGAGCCATTTTTTATTCGGAGTCAGGTCTTCGACGTGCATCTCCAGGATACCTTCTCCATATTCTAAGGAATAGACCTGTGCGATAGTGTCGCCCGGAAGCTTGCCTTGTTTACGCGCCAGAACAAGCGGAACGGATCTTTGAATAGCAAAAATAGAACCCAGTAAAAACCCGCGGCTTTCAATGGCGATCACGCCATCAATTTCCTTGTCGGCGTAGATCTTATCCATTTCATCCACTACATACTGAAACGCGCCAGGATCCACGAAGACGCTTGTAATGTCGTAAAACAGCACTCCGGGTTTTGGAAAGTTCGGTATTTTTCTTATTACTTTATCAAGGTCCATTTGAGTCCCTTAGAACAAGCTTACAAACCAGCCATTAAGCGTTACAAACAGTCCGCCAAAAACCAGTGAAACGATACCCATAAGCTTGATCAATATGTTCATAGCAGGGCCTGTTGTATCTTTAAACGAGTCACCAACCGTGTCGCCAACTACTGCAGCCGCGTGAGTTTCTGTGCCCTTACCGCCTAAGTTTCCTTCTTCGATCCATTTTTTAGCGTTATCCCATGCGCCGCCGCCATTTGACATCATTATACCAAGAAGAACTCCGCATGCCGTTGCGCCCGCTAAGAATCCGCCAAGGGCTTCAACGCCCAGAACTGTTCCAACTAGAATGGGGGCAATGATAGCAGTTAAGCCGGGTATGATCATTTCTTTAATAGAGCCTTTTGTGGCAATATTAATACAGGTCTGCGTGTCAGGCTTGGCGGTACCTTCAAGCAAACCGGGTATTTCCTTAAACTGACGTCTGATTTCCTGTACAAGTGCGTCTGCAGCCTTACCAACAGACTTTAATGTAAGAGACGCTATCGCAAAAGGAACAAGAGCTCCGATAAATAGGCCAACAACTGTAACGGGCTTAATAAGGTCAATGGCAGTTAAGCCTGTTACCTTCTGGAAGGCTGCGAAAAGGGCAAGAGCGGTAAGTGCGGCAGAACCGATCGCAAAACCTTTTCCTATGGCTGCGGTTGTGTTTCCAAGAGAGTCTAATTTATCTGTGATAACACGTACTGATTTATCCAGCCCGGCCATTTCTGATATACCACCCGCGTTGTCAGCTATAGGGCCGTAAGAGTCTGTTGACATTACGATACCGATAGTGCAAAGCATACCAACAGCCGCAAGGCCTATGCCATAAAGCTGACCAAAGTGGTAGGAAATCAGCGTAGCTGCGCAGATAGTAACAATAGGTAATATACAGCTTTCAAAGCCTACGGCTAAACCTGAAACAATCGTTGTTGCAGGCCCGGATTGAGCGCTTTTTGCGATTTCCTTGATAGGCTTTCCGGAAGTAAAATATTCGCTTTCAACGCCTATTAAAAGACCCGCTGTAAGCCCCGCAAGGATCGTCCAGAAATAATTCAAGTTTCCGAACATAGAGTTTGTTACATAGTAAGCCCCGCCAAGAAAAAGAGCAGCAGATATAAAACTGGAGTTTCTTAACGCCGACTGAGGGTTTAGATTTTTAAGAAAATTCATTGATAGTACGCCTAGCATTGATGCAACCAAACCAATAGTGATCAATATTATTGGAAAAGACATATAAAGTATCGGCGATGCCATTGCGGCTCCTATAGCCATAGTAGCTATTACTGATCCTACATATGATTCAAAAAGGTCCGCACCCATTCCAGCGGTATCTCCAACGTTGTCTCCAACGTTATCAGCTATAACGCCGGGGTTACGCGGATCATCTTCGGGAATGCCGGCTTCAATCTTACCAACCAGGTCAGAGCCCATATCTGCGGCTTTTGTAAAGATACCGCCGCCTACACGTGCGAATAGGGCGATGGAACTGGCGCCAAAAGCGAAACCTGTAATTACACCGGTATCTTTTGTTATGATGAACCATGTTCCCACGCCGATAACGCCTAATGCTGCAACTGTTATACCCATAACAGATCCACCCTTGAAGGCAACATTGAGAGCTTCAGCTATACCAAGGCTTCTTGCGCCTTCGCATGTTCTTGCGCTGGATTTAGTAGCAGCCTTCATCCCTATAAAACCGGCCAGCATAGAGCAAACTGCTCCGCTCACGTAAGCAAACCCTGTAGGGAGAGAAAGAAATTTTGAGATTATAATAAACATTACAGTTACAAATATTGTAATGACCTTATATTCTTCTCCTAAAAACGCCATTGCGCCTTTATGGACTTCGTTAGAGATGTCTATCATCTTCTCGTTGCCTTGAGGCTTTTTGAGAAGAGATAGAAACGTAATGCCGGCAAACAATAAGCCAACAATACCAACTAGCGGAATAAGATTCATCTTGCACTCCTTTTTAATGGGGTCCTGAGTTAAATTATTCGGACAAGATAACATATTTAGGTATGTTTTTCAATAGGAAAAAGGGCTGAAAAGTCATATGTCACAGGAAAGAGCGGAAAGATAAGGGGTTTACCGGGTTCATAGTTCGTGGTTCAGGGTTTATGGAAGCGCCTACAGCTTATAGCTTAAAGCTTACAGCCACACTTATGACTTATTGCTTGTAACTTAGGACTAATTACCCGATGACTTCTTTGATATTCTGGAGGATCTCATCCGGCCAGATAAATTTTGAAAGGATCTTGGTGGCCCCTTCTTTGGTAGCTTCTTCTACAAGTTCATTTGAAATGAATGCAGTGAGGATAAAAATAGGTGTTTTTGGATGGATTTTTCTAATTCGCCGCATCAGCTCAAGACCGTCCATTTTAGGCATCTTATAATCCACTATAATGAGGTCGAATTTTTCCTTATCTATTTTTTCAAGAACATTTTCAGGATTAGTATTGAACTCAACCTTATAGTTAGAGTCAAACATCAGGACGTCGGCAAGAGACTCACACATGTCTTTGTCATCATCAACTAACAGTATTTTTAGGTCTTCTTTATTCATTATGATTTAATATTTAGCAGCCGGCACTTTTATAAGAAAACAGGTTCCTTTTTCACCGGTCTTTTCAAGAATAAGTTCCCCCTGGTTAGCCTCTATTATCGACTTTGATATCGGAAGCCCCAGCCCGGTACCGGTAATCTTTGTGCTATAAAACAGGTTAAATATCTTATTTTTTGCATTCTCTACTACGCCTTGCCCGGTATCACACACGCGTATATTAACCATCGAACCCTTATCAGATGAGAACGTTTCAACGGTTAAAGTTCCCTTATCTTTCATCGCTTGAGCGCCATTTATTAAGAGGTTGCGGATTACGCTGTAAAGCTGATGAAAATCCATAAATATAGCCAGATATTCATCCTGCTCTTTTATCTTTTTCTTTACCTTTATCCCCGGAGGTATTGATAAATCTTTTACGACTTGGTCTACACAGTTTTTAACAATTATTTTCGTCGCTGCTTCCGCTTTTACGCGTGAGTAACTCAAAATACTTTCAAGGATGTTACTGGATAGTTTTATTTTCTCTTCAAGAACATTTAAGCGTTTTTCAAAAAGCTTTCTATCTTTAGCGCCTTCCTTGCGGAGGAGATAGGCGGAATTGTTTATTATGCTTAAAGGAGTTCTAAGTTCATGCGCTATCTGTCCGGCTAGTTTTCCTAAAACCGCGAGCTTATCTTTTTCTACCATGGTCTGGGTCATGATCTGTATTTGCCTGGTTTTAGCCTTTACTGTAGCGTTTAGCGAAATTACCCAAAGAATAGCTCCAAGAATAAGCATAAGAATAGTTATTCCAGAGCTGAGAACTATAACCATGCGCCAGGGAAAGGGCTGAATAAGCCTGAGGCCAAACCATTTTCTTTTGAGCTTATTGACCGTTTCATTGTTCTCTAATATTTCAAGACCAGCGTTTATTTCTTTTAGAAGTAAGACGTTGTCCTTTCTAACAGCTACAGAGTAAGGGTAGGGAGTTCCTATGGGTGAGCCTACTATTTTTATCCCTTCCAGGTTACGCTCCTGTATGTAATAAAGTGCTACATTTTTACTGGCTATAACCGCCGCAACTTCCCGGTTTCTAAGCATATTAAGACTATCAAGAACGGTAGGAGTTTTTATTAATGTGATGCGTTTATTTTTTTCGATTTCCGGGACGATAGGGCTCAACTCGTTCATACCTACAACTGTTCCGTCCAGAGACTTGATGGAATTAACATAGGTATTTCTAGTTTCAACGAAGATAGCATATTCCACCTCTGTAATGCTCGTAGAGTAGACTACAGAATCACTTTCGTCTTTTTTTCTATGAGGAGCACCTATAAGGCCATCGATTTCGCCGTTCCTGAGTTTTTTTAGGCATTCATTGGTGGGTACGAGGTCGATCTGGATATCTCTATTGATAGTAGCGGAAAGCACTCTTGCCAGGTCTACTGAAAAACCTTCAGGTTTGCCGTCTTCGGATATAAAAGAATAGGGGGCGAATTCACTATCGCCGCAGAAGAGTAATGTTTTTTCTCCATTTTGGGCGATTGCGGTGAAAGCTATTAGTGATATTAAGAGTATGGAAAACGTATATAAATATCTTTTGTATTTCATAATTTTATGTATAGTATATCCGCTAAAAGTACGTTATTCAAGTTAAATGAGGCCAAAACTTACGGAGCGTGAGCGCACTTAAGTTATATGGCCGAATGTGAAGCAGCACTAATTTGCAATAAAATTAGTGCTGGGTTCAGTTCGTACACATGATTTACTCACGCTGTACGTTTGTAAATCATGTGCCCATTGAAGTTAAATGATAGAGGAACTTGCCCCAGGGGGGTTTTAAATGATACAATACTGGAAACTTTAGGAGAGAGATTATGAACGCATTTTTATGGGCTGTTTTAGCGGGTTGTGTGTGGGGCGTTGTTCCCATACTTGAAAAAGTAGGACTTAATAGAGTCGAACCCTTTATAGGACTTTTTTATAGGTCTTTAGGCGTTGTGATAGGAATAGTTCTTTTGGGCGCCTTTATTGTTAAGCCGCATGAAATAAGATCGGTTGATATCAAGACGGCTTTAATACTGACTTTAAGCGGATTTCTTGCCAGTTATGTGGCTCAAATAATGTTCTACCACGCATTAAAGTTCGGTGAAGTTTCAAGAGTGGTGCCTGTAGCGGGAGCCTTTCCTTTTATAGCATTTATACTAGGAATAACCATACTGGGAGAATCTCTTACGATGATCAAGGCCGCAGGAATGCTTCTTATTATTTCGGGTGTGTATCTTTTAAAATAAGGAGAAATATGGTTTTAGAAAATGCCGTGCGAGCTGTTTTTAAGGGGTCGCTTAAATTGAAGGCCGAAGAATCCTGCCTTATAGTAACTGACACAATTAAGGAGCCTATCGGAAGGGCTTTTTATGAATATGCAAAGAAGATCTCTCCGAATTCAAAATTGATCACGATCGAGCCCACAAAAGAACATGCATCCGAACCTCCCGAAGATGTCGCCGGCGAAATGCTCAAGTTTGACGTGGAGATACTGGTAACTGAAAAATCTTTAACTCACACTAAAGCAAGGAGAGACGCGACAAGCACCGGAGCAAGGATAGCAACCATGCCATCCATTACTGAAGATATAGCAAATAGATGTTTAGACATTGATTATGAAGACCTAAAGAGAAGGTCTAATGAGCTTTATAATATCTTCAGTATTTCAAAAAAAATACAGATCACCACAGAATTAGGCACAGACATTACTTTAACTTTAGGAGCAAGCACCTTTTTCGGAAAAGACGGTGGAAGTTTTGACTATCCCGGGGCATATGGCAATCTTCCCGAAGGGGAGCTTTCTTTTACTCCGGAATCATGTGAGGGAGTCTATGTTGTAGATGCTTCTTTCCCGGATCTTGGATTATTAGACTCACCATTGACTTTTACCGTGAAGAACGGCGCAGTTACCGGGATAACAGGAAGTCATTCAGAGAAAGTTAAAAAAAGACTTGATGCAGTAGGGCCAAAGGCGTATATGGTTGCAGAGTTAGGAATAGGGCTAAATCCAAAGGCAAAGGTAATCGGCAATATTTTAGAGGATGAAAAGGTGATAGGGACGGTTCATATTGCTGTAGGCAATAACCTTTCATACGGCGGAGATAATGACGTGCCGCTGCATTTAGACGGGGTAATAACCAAGCCTGATATTTATGTTGATAACAAAAAAATAATGGAGAAGGGCGAGTGGACAGCAAAGTAACCGCAATAATAGTCGCCGGTGGTACCGGCGAGAGAATGAAATCAGATGTTCCCAAACAGTTCTTAGAGTTAGGGGATAAGCCGGTCATTATTCATACTATAGAAAAATTTGATAAGAGCCCGCTGGTCTCCGATATAGTTATTGTCTGCCATGAGAGTTATATCGGTGAGGTAAATACTCTCCTAGCTGAATATAAGATGAGTAAGGTGGATAAGATAGTGCCCGGCGGTGAAACCCGCCAAGAGTCTTCTTTTATTGGAATAAAAAATTGCC
>JAQBAV010000105.1:0-7783 GCA_032126595.1 Candidatus Omnitrophota bacterium
AATATTTATTACAACAATCCACCATAAAAGATCATACACAAATTTTGCATTTGAATCTTCTATATCCTTACGAGTAATTACAGTTACATTTGCAGGATAACCAAACATACTTTGTTTAAATGGAACGCTCTGAAGCTCTAAATCCATACTCTTTTTATCCAAAACCTCGTTTTTTCCTGAGGCAAGCACACACACGCTTAGCATTATACATACAAATACAATTACCTTTTCTTTCCCCAACTCTTTCTCCTCTCGTAAATAAAAAAACCCCCGACATAAAATATGTCAGGGGTTAAGACGTTTTTCTTCACCCATTTATAGATCCCGTTCAGCCTTCCTCGGGCTTTAAGGATACATTCAACATACTAGGCAGGTCTTCTGACTTCCGGATCAACCGAGTCATCCCTATCTTCCCGCCCAAAAAAAAGTAGGCAGTGATATTTATCGAGACTTTCGTCACCGGTTACAGCGGCGGGACCGTGTCCGACTCACGCGGAACTTCCCTATTAAAACCTTGCGGTTACCTGTATGGCTAATCTACTAAAAGAACGTGCGCCAGATTTTTCTTCTCAATAACCCTTTTCGCGAGCTCATATGAGCCGAATAGCGCTGCCGCGTATACAACATTTCCTAATATACTGCTTCTTAGGAAAGGAATTGCATTTATATAACATGTGGTAAACCCTACCCACGTGTGCGCGTACCACGCCAGCCAAACACCAAAATTTGTTACAACAAAAAAGAGTATTGCTGAGACAACTGTCGAAATGAAAACATTACCTACTGTTGCTCTATTTTTAAGCCATGTACTCAGTATGCCTATTATAGCAAATGCTCCCCAAGTATATAGAACCACATCGTGCATACCTATAATAAGGTCGCTTACCATCATTATTGCAAGCGGAACCCACATAGCCATACGCTTATTGAGATACGCTCCGGCAAATACAGCTATCGCTGCCACCGGAACAAAGTTCGGTGCATGCGGAAGTAGTCTCATTAAAAACCCTGCAATTATTAAAATATACACTATCATAAGTGTCTCCTCTTTATGTTTAATATACGGATAAATTCCCTAGAGTCAACTAACCCCACTAGTAAGTATTTCTTTTCCCGCCCAGCTTACTCCTAGAACTATAAAGCCGGCGATGATAATGCCTGCGGTAACGGCTAGGAGCGCATATCTAAACCTTATCTTAAATAGTGTTGCAGCGGCGCATCCCGTCCAGGCTCCCGTTATAGGAAGAGGTATCGCAACAAACAGAATAAGGCCCAGGGCCTCGAACCTTTCGATCAATGTTGCTTTTTTCCTGGTTCGCTCAAAGAACCATTCAAAGAACCTGTGCATAAACCCAATGTGTCTAAGCTTTTCTACTAATGGCTGGAGAAAACATAATAATGGGATAACCGGTATAAAATTTCCTATTACAGCTAAAATATATGCTTTTGCCGGAGAGAAGCCCAGGGCAATGCCTAGAGGAATGCCTCCTCTTAGCTCCGATATCGGAAGCGCTGAAAGCACTACAACTGCTATCTCTTTATTTACCGCTATCAATGATTTTGCAAATTCTTCTAACATCCTTCTCCCTCCTTACAGCTTAAAACTTATAGCCTATAGCTGCTCTTTCCATCCCTCTTCGCCAATCAATGGTACGAACATGCACCCACATAAATTATTTGTTAAATAATCGTTCCCTCTTTTTTCTATTACTGTTAACATCTGGCTGAATAAGTCGCCTACCGGAATCACTAATCGCCCGCCGTCAGCAAGTTGCTCTTTTAAGCTTTCGGGAACGTGCGGTGCTGCTGCAGTAACGATAATCGCATCAAAGGGAGATTTTTCTTTCCAGCCGAGAGTGCCGTCGCCACACTTAAAGGATATATTATTACAGCCTTCTTCTTCTAAAACAGTCTCTGCTTTACGTAAAAGTGACTCTTCTTTTTCTATTGTATAGACTTCTTTTACTAGGCCCGCCAAAATAGCTGCCTGATATCCGCTTCCCGTCCCTACCTCAAGAACTTTTTCATCCCCTTTAAGTTCGAGAGCTTGGGTCATAAGAGCTACGATATAAGGCTGCGAAATGGTCTGACCTTCGCCTATCGGCAAGGGGTGATCTTCATAAGCCTCTTGCACGCAACCGTCCGGAACAAACTTATGTCTAGGCACGCTTCTAAACGCCTCGAGCACTTTGACGTCATCTATGCCGCGGCCGGTAAGCTGTTCATTAACCATTCGGTCTCTTTGCTTGTCGAAATTCATTTTCTTTTGAAGTAATACTTCATCATGAGTTTTCCAAACTTTAGAGTATCTTTGACAGGACGTATCTTTGATACCTCTTCCCCATAAATGGTTCTTATGGGGGCTGATCTTATTTTAAGTTTGGCATTTGCCGCTTCGATAAGCATTTCTGACTCAAAATCATAATTATGTGTTTCAAGTTCAAGTTTTCCGGCTGTCGAAGCTTTAATAAGCCTGTATCCGCATTGGGTGTCGGGTATACTCTGGCCGCACATACTTGAAATAACCCAGGACATAAATCTATTAGTCCATAAGCGTAATCCTGGCATGGTTCTGGTGTATAGCATGCGGTTTCCCACAACGACATCAACATCACCTTTGCGGGTTTCTTTCATGAGTATTGGTATATCTTCCGGATGATGCTGACCGTCCCCATCCATCAGAATTATCCAGTCGTAGTTCATCTTCTCGCGGACATATCTTATACCTCGTCTAACAGAATAGCCCTTGCCTGAATTTTTCCTATTGCGGATAACCATAGCCCCATTATCTAAGGCCTCGCGTTCGGTATTATCGCTTGAGCCGTCATCAACAACAAGAGCGCTAAGCCCCATATTAATAACATCGCTGACAATATATCCTATCGTCTTGGACTCATTAAATGACGGAATAACCGCTATAGTATTGCTTAACTGTGCTTCCATATCTTTTTGAATGCATACCACTGATCCGGGTATAGGCTTATATATTTTTCAAATTTTTTAACATACATGTTCATAAGATTAATAACATCGCTCTCATAATCATCTGTTTTTTCACATTCTACTGGTCCTTCAAAAATAAGCTTGAATGTATCGTCTTTCTTTCTGATGTAAAAGCACATAACAATAGGTGCGCCCGTCCTCAGACTTAAAACCGCAGCTCCTTTGGGCATTAACGCTTTCTCTCCAAAGAACTCTACATATTCCCCGCTTCCGGTATAATCTTTGTCTCCTGCTATCGCCAAGACTTCGTTCCTCTTTAAAACCCTATAACACTCACGAAGCTGAACACCTATCGGGATACTTTTAAAATTATTTACAAGTCTCTGATTTATAAAAAAATCATTTATGCGTTTATCTTTGTGCCCAAGAACAATAGCATGGACTGGATAGCCAAGTGCCGCGAAAACCGCTCCACCCATCTCCCAGTTCCCTAAATGTATGCTGAGTACTATTACTCCTTTATTCTTCTTGAGGCAATTATCAATATTCTCCAAGCCGGTAACTTCGACGTTTTTTTCAATATACTCTTTAGTAAAAGTAGTGAACCTGAAAAAATCTCCCAGATATTTAGCAAAGTTTAGAAAAATAATTTTTATATGGCTTTTAATAGTTTTTTTATCTGTATCTTTTCCCAAAACCATCCTTAGATTGTCAGCCATTTCTTTTCGGTCTTTTTTGGCTAGCCAATAATAAGAATGCGATACTGCACTTGCCAGACCATATGCCATTTTTAGTGGAAGAATTTTGGCTAAAAATGTTCCTATTACATACAAATAATAGAGCATTATCCCTTCTCTCCAAGAACCGTTTTTGCCGCGCCAAAAGCGCTTTCCGGTTTTGAGATCCCACGGCAAGCCTCTTTCATCTTCTGTATCGCATCTTTTGAATCAAAGAGATCATTGAGTATCTTGTGTATTTCCCTAAAATCACTTATTTCGATCGCAGCGCCTTTTTCTGTTAAAAAATCTGAGTTCAGTTTTTCATGTCCGGGGATAGGCCTAATTATAACTAAAGGAAGTTCTTTTGCTAGAGCTTCGGATGTGGTCATTCCTCCCGCTTTGGTTACTATAACGTCGGCAGCGTCCATAAGTTCGTCTATGTTATCAACATAGGAAAACACCTTAATTTTCCCTAAGACCTTTTTTTCTAGCCTCCCAAGTCTTCGGTTAAGCCCTCTATTTTTACCGGCTACTATTACAAGCTGGTATCTATGTTCCTTGTCTTTCGAGATAGACTTTACGACATCTTCGACAGCGCCTAAGCCTTGACTTCCGCCCATAATAAGAACCATTGGAGCATCCTTAGAAAAGCCCAGCTCCTTGCGGGTCTCAGCTTTATTGTTCTTATTTGTGAACTTCGGATCAATTGGAATTCCAGAGGCAATTATTTTCTCTTTGGGGACACCTTTTTTTAAAAGATCCTCAATGATATCCTCAGAGGGAACTAAATAATAGTCGACTTCATCGTGAAGCCAGTAAGAGTGCGGCGCATGATCAGTTAAAACACCGATCAGCTTTATTGGACTGGAGGAGGTTCTTTTGTAATCTGCCACCATCCCGCAGGGAAACGCCTGCGTACAGTAAACTGCGTCTGGAGAAAACCTTTCAATAAGCTTCTTGATCTTAGACATATTGTACTTATGAAGTGCTTCTCTGGCTTTCTTAGTTTTCTTTAAAACGCTTGGGTTATCATACATATTCCCCCATATCTCGGGTTTTTTCTTGATAACCTCCAGGTAAGCCCTGTTAAGAATTTTTCCCAGAATAGGGTTGGTATAGTCTAACGCATTAACCTTGGCAACCACAACTTCGGGGTCAAGGTCTTTAAATGCCTTTTCAATTGCACATGCGGCATGAAAGTGTCCGGAATATCTGGATATATAAAATATCAGAACATTCTTTTTCATTTTTTTATTTTTAGGCGTCTAGGATCGTCTTGATTCGTTTTGCTGCCTCGCGCAACCTGTCTTCGCTTTCAACAAGAGCAAAGCGTACATACCCCTCACCGTACTCGCCAAACCCTGTTCCGGGGGCAAGCACTACACCCACATCCCTAATTAAAAGAGATACGAATTCCATCGAGGTTAGAGCGCTATACTTATCAGGTATTCTTGCCCACAAATAGAACGTTGCCTTAGGAGTAGGAACTTCCCATCCTATATCATTAAGGGCCTTTACCATTATATTTCGTCTTTTCTTGTATAACGCAACCTGCTTACGCACACAGTCTTGAGGTCCGGTAAGAGCCGTAATAGCCGCCTGCTGTATAGGCTTGAAGAGCCCAAAATCCATATATCCCTTAATTTTTGCAAGAACTTTCAAAATCTTGGCATTACCCACAACAAATCCTATTCTCCACCCTGCCATATTATAAGACTTGCTGAGAGTGTGGAACTCAACTGAAACATCTTTTGCACCGGGTATCTGTAATACACTAGGCGTCTTATAGCCGTCAAAAACAATATCTGAATAAGCAAGATCGTTTATAAGGATAATTTTATTTTTCTTTGCGAAAGATACAACTTTCTTTAAAAATGCTTTATCCGTTATTGCAGTAGTAGGATTATGTGGATAGCCTATAAACATTATTTTGCTTTTCTTCAAGATATCCTTAGGTATAGAGTCTATATCTGGAAGATACTTGTTGTCTTCCGACAATGGCAGATTATGTAAAATACCGCCTGCTATCAACACACCATTAAAGTGAACCGGGTACGCAGGATTTGGGACAAGGGCTACATCATCATAATTCAAAAAGGCTAGAGATATATGGGCTATGCCTTCTTTCGACCCTATAAGAGGTACGACCTCTGTATCAGGATCAAGTTTTACATTGAACCTCTTTTTGTACCATTTGACAATAGCCTTACGAAGGTCGCCTTCAACTTTATCAATAGACCTTGAATATCCATGGTTATGAGGATTTCTGGCAGCTTTACATAGTTCATCAACAATATGTTTGGGTGTTGGCTGATCAGGGTTTCCCATTCCCAGATCGATAAGGTCCATGCCATTTTCTCTAGCCTTCTTCTTTAATTCATCAATAATAGTAAAAAGGTAGAGCGGTAGGCGCTTCATTCTGTTTGCTTCTTCCATATTATCCCCTATTTTCTTGTATTTCGGCGATAACCTCGTTGGCTTTCACGCTATCGCCTTCTTTTCTTAAAATCTTTATAAGGACTCCGTCGCATGGCGCAGGAACATCAAATGTAGCCTTGTCGGTAGCTACTTCGATCAAGTCCTGCCCCTTTTTAACATGTTCATTTTCTTTTATATGCCACCCGGTTATTACAGTCTCATCATTATTTTCTGATAATTCCGGCAATCTAAGTTCCATCATATTTCCTTGTTTGTATATTCAAAATTCGAAATCCTAATATCGAAACTCCAAGCAAATTCTAAATCCAAAATTCAAAATATGTTTTGGTTATTAGAATTTTTGTCATTAGCGCTTGTTTGATATTTCGTGCTTCGTGCTTCGAATTTCGAGCCTCTAGCTATTAACTGTCTCTACTCCATACTCCCTAACTAGATCTTTTTCAAACTGCTTGGCAAGTATTTCTTTTGCCTTCTCTATATCTACCTCATGTCCTAACGCTTCCTTAAGAGATGTTACCTTTATATCACTCTCACCGCACGGGTTTATTCTTAAGAACGGGTCAATATCATTATTAACGTTTATACTAACGCCGTGGTAAGTAACCCACTGTTTTATCCCAATTCCAATAAAAGCTATTTTTTTGTTTTGAACCCAGATGCCGCGCCTATTGTCTCGTCTTGCCTGAACCCCTACCTGCTTTAAGCTCTCTGTAACAGTTTTCTCAAGAAAATCTATATAACTAGATACATCTTTCTTCTTCCCCCTAAGATCAATAACAGGATATAAAACTATCTGCCCCGGCGCATGATATGTTATCTTACCGCCTCTACCGGTCTTTAAGATATCTATACCTTTATTCTTAAAGTACTCGGGGTCCAGTATGTTTTCTTCGCTGAACTGTCGCCCCAGGGTTATAACGGGATAGTGTTCGGTTATAATAAGAGTGTCTTCCGTCCGGCCAGAAATTCTCTTCAAGAGAAGATCTTCCTGAAAAACTAATGCATCACTATACTTGGTTATCCCTAAATCTATAACTTTCACTCTTCTCACGCTACAATAAAACCGCCGTACTCTTTGAAGTATTCCACAACTCCGCCTTTTTCAAGGAATTTACTCATTATCTCGGGCACAGGTTTTACCTGTATGTTTATTCCTTTTGTAAGGTTTTTAACCATATTCTTTTTAAGATCCAGTTCAAGCTCATCCATGTCATCAATAAAATTAGTTTCACATTCTACAAGGCAAAGCCCAACATTAAATGCATTGCGATAGAATATTCTCGCAAAACTCTTTGCTAAGACAGCCTTCAGTCCGCTTGCCTTGAGCGCAACCGGGGCCTGCTCTCGGCTTGAGCCGCATCCAAAATTCTCGCCAGAAACAAGAAAGTCGCCTTCCTTAATTTTCTTACTAAAACCTTCTTCCAGATCCTCAAAAATATATTTTGCTAGTTCTTTAGGATCCTGAATCTTAAATTTATATCTTCCGGAAATAACATAATCCGTGTTTATATCGTTATTCTGTTTTAATCTATGTGAAAAACCAGCCATTATACTAACCTCCTCTTATATTCTCTTGGATCTGCCACCACACCTGCGATTGCTGTCGCTGCAGCTGTTGCAGGGCTCGACAAATATATCTCTCCGTTAGGGTTGCCCATACGCCCCTTAAAGTTCCTGTTTGC
>JAQBAV010000106.1:0-3112 GCA_032126595.1 Candidatus Omnitrophota bacterium
GTCATATTGCATTCACCGCAAAATTCACCATCAAGTTTAGTAACAGCGATTCTCCCCCTATTGGCCAGGATGCGCTCATATTTCTGTAAAATAGCAGACCCGACCTCAGCAGCAAGCTTTGTCCTGGTCTTTTCACACTCACCTAAAGAGATTTGAGCGTTCTTTATCTCGCTATCCATCTTCGCTTTTTCAGAGTCAGCGATCTTTTTTTCTTCCTCAAACTTGCTCTTTTCTTCTGCAAGAAGGGACTGAACTTCCTCAATTTTATCAAGATAATTGATGATCTCTTCTTCGAAAAGTGATATATCAGCTTTTTGGCTCCCAATCTCCTGCAAAAGAGCCGTATATTCTTTATTTGTTTTTATGAGATTCAGCTCAGATTCATGTTTCTTGATCTTTTCTTCGCATGACTGCATCTCAGTTTCTTTCTGGCTCTTTTCAACCTGGATCTTTTTTAGCTCTTCCTCGGCCTCGCTTATTCCGGCAGTCTTCTCCTGAAGTGACGCTTCCATCTTCTCCTTCTCTTGGGGCAGCTCCTCCAGAACAGTTTTTAGGTCATATATCTTGGTGTCTATTTCCTGCAAGGTTATAAGTTTTTTGATCTCGCCTCGAACATTGGTTTCTTCAGCCATAATCTCTTCTCTTTAGGTTTGGGTGGGTTAGTTAAAATGGTGGGGGCACAAGGACTTGAACCTTGAACCTACTGATTATGAGTCAGTTGCTCTAACCGCTTGAGCTATGCCCCCACCGAACTCTTAAGTTGCATTTGAGGTGCTATTCTATCAAAAAAGTATTATATAGACAAGGGGTTTTATCGGGGATCTTAGACAAAAAAAGAGCGGCGTTTTAACGCGCCGCTCTTTTTAAATTTCTTAGAAAAAATGCTAAATCAGCTTACTTTTTTTTCTTTTTAGCAACTTTTTTCTTTGCAACTTTTTTCTTTGCAACTTTTTTCTTTGCTACTTTTTTCTTTGCAACTTTTTTCTTCTTCTTAACAACCATTTTTCCCTCCTTGTTATAATTTTTTTGTTAAAATTCTTTTTTCAAAAAACTTTTACTTTCAAAAAAAATATACATCATATATATTGATTTGCAAGCAAAAATGGAAAAAAATCGCTAAAAAAATTTATACTGAAATATTTTTTATAAAAAAAATTGTGCTGCGCTATGGGTACTACTAATAAAGGTTTATATAAGGGGGTGTTTTTTGCGGGGTTAAGAAAAATTTTTATTTCCTAAAACTCTTTTTAATTTTTCTTCTGAATCGTCAAAAGATTTAACAAATTCAACTGCTACTCCGAACATATTTATCATATGTCTTTCCACGCTCTCACAGCGGACAACTCTTGCAGTCCATCTGGCTTCATCCATATTTTCTTTAATTGTCAGCCGGCAATCAAGAAGTTGCCCTATGCGGAATTGTGAAAAACTAAGGAAGTAGATGCCCCCCATACTGACATTTTCAGTTTTAGATGCGCCTGAATATGAGCCGGCAGCAGAATGCGGCTTATATCGTACGGAAAATTTATGATTGGTTCTTTTAAATGCCCTTCGATTATCAGTTATCATACTGATATTTTAGTATAAAACAAAAAAAGAGGCAAAGAATAAATTATCTTTGCCTCTTTTTATCAAGATCCCCGCCTTCCGCGAGGATAAATTCACCCAAATAATTTACATATACCTCTTTGGCTGCTTCTTTATCTCCTTGAAGTTAGGAACAAACTCTTGAGGCTTCCTTCCAAAACACGTTCCCATTTGCTCGTGCACCGCAACTTGATCAAGATCCACGTGTCTTTGCTCAATGGCAAGCTCGGCCGGCATATAAGTCACATCTTTACCTGTAACTCCCACAACGGTCACGCCAGTTATGCCGTTTCTAAGAAGCTCTACCGCTCCGGCCCCTGCTTCTTTACCAAAGTTAACATCGTATGCGCTCGAACGTCCGCATCTTACGAGGTGTCCCGGCGTAACGCTTCTTACTTCCGGAATTTCGTACATCTTTTCAACATACATATGTGTTTTCTGCATGAATTCTTTAACGCCGGGATCGCCTTGAAGTCTTTTAGTTATTTCCTGACATACATATTTTCCCGCCCCGGCCAGCTTTTTATGTCCAAAAGCGTCAAGTCCGGCAGTGTCATCCACTATCTCGCCTCCCGAGGCATCTCTTAGGCCTTCGGCGACAATGATCAAGTAAGTACCGGCATGAACATCGCTGTTCAGTATTCTATGCTCGAGCCTGCTTTTAGCATGATCGTATAGCACGTCGAAGTTTACCGGTATCTCCGGAATAAGAACGGCATCGACATCTGCGGCAATACCCCCGCGAAATGCAGTATGTCCCGCATACCTTCCGAATACTTCCAGAACTATAACTCTATTATGCGTTCTTCCGGTTGTCTTTAGATCCTCTGCGAATACCGCTATGCGGTTAATGGTGGAATCTCCGCCGACAGAATATGTTTGTAGGTCCAGGTCCATCGTTTTTGGAATATGAACACATGCTATGCCATTTTTATGAAGATCGACCATAACACTTCCGGTGTCGTCTCCACCCGAAATAGCTAAGGCGTCTATTTTGAATTTCTCCAGGCCCTTTTTTATGCGGTCATATTTTTTTGGATCATCGATCTTCCTGATCTTTACCCTTGAGTGTCCCGCTTCAGAACCGGCTGGGTTTGCGTTAATGGCATCCTGCCTGTCGGGAGTCAGCTCCGTAATTTCCTCAAAGTCGATTAAATTATAAAGTCCGGCATAACCGTTCGGTATAACAAAACACTGCACGCCTCTGGCGGTACAAGTTTCAGCAACGCCCTTTATAACAGCGTTCAGCCCGCCGCAATCTCCGCCGCCGGTAATAACGCCTATTCTCTTTACCTCTCGCATCTAATCCTCCTTCTCTCTATTATAATTTGTCTCTCTTGAGGTGGGTTTGTTCTTCCTTACCTATAGGATAAACGTTAAAACCCATCTCGTAAAGTTTATTGTGATCTAATATATTCCTGCCGTCAAAAATAAATGAAGGCCTATTCATCGAGTCAAAGATCTTTTTGTAATTTAAATTTTTATACTCTTCCCACTCGGTAAGCACGAGTACCGCATCCGCATT
>JAQBAV010000107.1:0-7821 GCA_032126595.1 Candidatus Omnitrophota bacterium
CTTGTCATTTTTTACAAAAGGTTAAGAGAGAAGGACAAATTTCGCGAGTCAAACGAGGGAAATTTGCCCAGCTCTCCCGGCAGTTTTGAGGAGAAATTAGGGGGAATCTATTTTCACTAATTTCGACGAAAAAAATGCCAAAACAATTGACTTCTCGCAGTGTAACGGTTGGGTCAATTGTTACACCATTAAAACAAAAACCCCTGCAGCTTTAACTACAAGGGTTTTGTTTTAATGGTGGGGAGAGAAGGATTCGAACCTTCGAAGGCTGAGCCGACAGATTTACAGTCTGTTGCGTTTGACCGCTTCGCTATCTCCCCGTATATAATGGAGCCGGCAGGAGGATTTGAACCCCCGACCAGAGGTTTACAAAACCCCTGCTCTACCACTGAGCTATGCCGGCATTTCTTTCAAAGAGTCACTGACGAAGTAAAATTATATCACAAGAAAAATTTTATGCAACCGTAAAACTTGCGAAAAATTGACACCCAATAGGGCTAACCATAGGAAGATTTTATTAAACTTAGAGTCCCGCTTTACTGAAAGCTTCGGGCAAATATTCCAATATGTCTGTTGCGATCATAGAGAACGGTCCTTTTTTGTCAGCTGCTATGTCTCCTGCTAGACCATGGAGATAAACCGCAACAACGGCTGAACTGAAGTCGTCTATGCCCTGCCCGACAAACGAAGCTATCATGCCGGTGAGAATATCCCCCATCCCTCCGGTAGCCATGCCTGAGTTTCCTGTGTCGTTTATAAAGGTAGCTCCGCTTTTATCGGCAACAACCGTAGCGTGTCCCTTAAGAACAACAACACTTCCTGTAACCTCAGCTATCGCCTTGGCCGCATCTATTCTGTTTTTCTGAACATCTTGAATAGTTTTACCCATAAGTTTTGCCATCTCACCCGGATGCGGGGTAATAATGGTTCTACCTCTTCTATTCTTTAATATATCGACTTCTCCATCAATAGCATTTATGCCGTCGGCATCAAGAACCAAGGGAACTTCTATCTTTTCAGCAAGATGCTTTGTAAGAACAAGTGTTTCTTCATTTTTTCCAAGACCGGGTCCCAGAGCTACAACATCACACTTTGCGGCAAACTTTAATATGACACCTTCCGCTGCCAGAGATAAAGATTTATTACTTGTACTTGGAAGAGGCAGGGTCATTGCTTCTGTCAGCTTTACCTCCATAACCTTGTTTAAGGGCTCCGGTATACCGTTAGTCACAAGCCCGCTTCCTGACCTAAGCGCTCCTTGACAGCAAAGGTATGCCGCACCTGTAAGCCCGGCAGAACCTGCAACAACAAACACCTTGCCATAGTCCCCTTTGTGAGAATCTTTACGTCTTTCTGGAAATTTTTGAATATGTTCACGAACCATGCTTCACCACCATTGCGTTTGATATCGCGGTTTTATCGGTATGAGATACGCTCACTAAAACCTGCGATAAGTTAAATTCTTCCATCAGCTTCTTTGCTCTACCGTGTAATTCAGCATAAGGCTTACCGTCATGACCATTAAGAATTTCTATGTCAAACCAATTAAGACCTACTTCATGCCCATTCGGCAATGCTTTTTTTACAGCCTCTTTTGCGGCGAACTTACCCGCCATATGCATATATTGAGCTTTTTTAGTTTTTGCGTAATCTAATTCTCTCTCGGTAAATATCTTACGTAAAAACTTTTCGCCCTTTTCCTCTGCCGCGTGTGAAAACCTCTCTATGTCAACCGTATCTATACCAATACCCATTATGTTCATACTAAAAGACCTTTCATATCTTCCACTGCCTTCCTTATTCCCGTAAAGATCGACCTCGAAATAATCGAGTGTCCTATATTTAATTCGTGCATTCCTTCTATGCGGGCAACCTGACTTGTGTTTTTATAATTTAAACCATGTCCGGCACACACAACTAAACCGGATTTGACACCAAAACTGGTCATATCTCTTAATGCCTTCAGCTCTTTCTCAAAATCCTCGCCGAAATTAAACTCTTCAGCGTACCTGCCGGTGTGCAGTTCAACAATTTTTGCGCCTGCTTTTAACGAAGCTTCCAACTGACGAGGTTCCGGGTCTATAAAAAGGCTTACATTTATTCCAAATGCGGATAACTTCTCGACTACGTCCTTAACTCTATTAAAGTTCCCCACAACATCAAGACCACCTTCAGTCGTTATCTCCTCTCTCTTCTCGGGTACGAGAGTTGCCTGGTCGGGCAACGTTCTGCAAGCGATATCTACTATCTCCGGGTCAACTGACATCTCCATGTTAAGATGCGTTGTTACTTTTTCTTTTAGAGCCTCCAGATCCCTATCGTTTATGTGTCGCCTGTCCTTCCGGAGATGGCAAACTATACCATTGGCTCCCGCAGCCTCACATTCTAAAGCCGCTAACACCGGATCGGGTTCAAACGTTCTCCTCGCCTCTCTAACTGTAGCCACATGATCAATATTTACGCCGAGCTTAATCATGCTATTTTCCTGTCTCTATTTTTTGAACAGGCAGGATTATGTCCACTACCTTATTTTCAAACCTTAGATATTTAAACTTTGAACGTATCCCTGTTTGCAGATTTACGCTTCGAGTATATTCGCTTACGTCTAGAGGCTGAGTAGTTAGAAAATCTACTTCATCCAATACCTTTGTTGGGCCGAAGATAGATATGGATGACGGTGTAATCTTTATATCATCATACAAAATAACGTACCCTTCGGGCGCTTTGCCTGTAAAGGCGGGCTTTATGGGAACTTCTTTCACGCTAAACTGAAGCCTGGAAAAAACCTGCTCTACAGCGCTTTTTTTCTCTGAGAAATCGTCATTTTCAACAAGATCAACAACATATAACCATGTAGCAACAGCTATTATGAGTGAGAAGAATTTTAACCAAAAATTGTGAAAAAATATATTTCCTAGTCTCATTTTTCCGCCTTCGCTTTTGACATAATATTCTTGATAAATTCCGGAAAGGGGTTTTTTCTGGCTTTTGAATAAAGGCCTTCTATAACTTTAATAACATTTTTGTGTTCAATGTCCCTGGTCATCTTACCCCTCAATCGCCAACGAAATAGCTCCCGTCTCTTCGCTCACAACTAATACAACGGCATCGGTTTCTTCGCTCAAGCCCAGGGCTGCCCTATGTCTTGTGCCCATAGTTTTAGGTATATGGGGGTTTTGGGTTAATGGGAATAAACATGCCGCAGCTTCCAGTCTCTGTCCGGAGATTATAATTCCTCCATCATGAAGACTTGTGGTCGGCGTAAAAATAGTGTTAATAAGTTCACTTGTTACCTTTGAATCTATCTCTACGCCGCTCTCAACATATCTTCTTAGGCCAACTTCACGTTCCATGGCTATTAAAGCGCCATTCTTCTTTTTCGAAAGAACAACCGCAGCCTTGGCTATCTCGCTGATAAACACTTTTTCACCCGTAAAAACTCCAAATTGGCCAATCCTCGCCAAGCCGCGCCTTACTTCCGGTTGGAATATTATTAGGATTGCTATGACTGATATACCAAGAAGACGTGTAATCAACCAGTTTATAATATCAAGATTGAGCCCCTTGCTGATTATCGCAATTACTGCAATAACAATGAACCCTTTCGTTACCTGCTCTGCAACTGTGCCTTTAATGAGCATGAATATCATGTAGTAGGTCCACCACAGGATTATAATTTCAAGAAAAATAGACAACATATGGCTTATGCCCCTTTTATTGCGTCAACCACCCTTGCGACATCCCGCAATGCACTCACGTTGTGCACGCGTATAATATTCGCACCATTAATTATTGCTAGAGCACAGCTTGCGGCAGTGCCCATCAGCCTGTCTCCGGTTTCAGCGCCGGTTATCTTTCCAATGAAAGACTTTCTTGATGTACCAATGAGAATGGGCTTTTTAAGCTTCTTAAACTTCTCTAGCTCCTTAAGTATAAGAAGATTATGTTCAAGAGTTTTACCAAACCCTATTCCCGGGTCTATAATTATTTTATCTTTATCTATGCCCGCAGTAATTGCCAGGTCGATCGACTTGGATAAATATTCGTAAATTTCTTCAATTACATTTCCATACTCAGGACCAGACTGCATATCTTTTGGAGTTCCTTTCATATGCATAAGAACTACCCCTGCGTCAAGCTCAGCGATCACGCTGGCCATTTTAGGATCGCTTTTAAGTCCGCTGATATCGTTTACTATGCTGGCCCCTTCCAAAAGAGCAAGGCGAGCGACCTCGCTTTTATAAGTATCGACCGATATTGGAACGCTGACTAACGCCTTAACAGCTCTTATGACCGGCATTATTCTATCAATCTCTTCTTGGGGCGTTATGCTTTTAGCTCCGGGGCGGGACGATTCCCCGCCTATATCGATTATATCCGCGCCTTCGGCAGCTAGATTCTTAGCATGCTGGGCCGCCCTATCCGGATCTAAATACATGCCTCCATCACTAAAAGAATCAGGAGTAACATTTAGTACTCCCATTATGCAGGTTCTCTCTTCGATCGGTAGTACGTAATCTCCTAGCTGCATCTTATCCCTGGCTACGAAGTCTGTTCTTCTTCAGGTTTTTTCTTAAAACCAAGAAGTTCCCTGACCTCGCCTTCATCCATCGTTTCTTTTTCGATGAGTTTTTCAGCAAATGTATCCAATTTATCTTTATTTTCAAGGAGCTTGTTCTTTGCCAGATCGTAGCAATGCTCGACTATCTTCTTTACTTCGTCATCAATAATTTTAGCCGTATCCTCAGAGTAATTTCTCTCTTCGGAAATATCACGTCCTAAAAATATCTGAGAATGTCTTCTGCCCAGAGTTATATGCCCTAAGCGCTCACTCATACCGTACTGCGTGACCATATCTCTTGCTAGCTCTGTTGCTTTCTTTATGTCGTTCTGTGCGCCGGTAGAAATTTCATTGAATGTTATTTCTTCACTTGCCCTTCCTCCTAATATGCCGGCGATCCTGCCCATAAAGTGACTCTTGCGGTAGATGTATTGATCGCGCTTTGGAAGCTGCATTGTGTACCCCAGTGCCAAGCCTCGCGAAACTATCGTAACCTTGTGAAGCGGGTCCGCCCCCTCAATTAAGAACGACATAAGTGCGTGTCCTGCTTCATGATATGCAATAATCTTTTTCTCATCATCGTCAATCTTTCTTGATTTTCTCTGTGGGCCTGCCATTACTCTTTCCATAGCTTCCTGAAGATCTTCCATCTCAACTGCCTGCTTATTCTTTCTCGCGCCGAGAAGAGCTGCCTCATTTATCAGATTGGCCAGATCTGCTCCCGAAAAACCTGTAGTCTGCTGGGCAATTTTAAATAGGTCCACACCTTTATCCATTTTTACAATCTTTGCGTGAACCTTGAGAATATCCCTTCGTCCGTGTATATCCGGCTGATCGACTACGACCTGGCGATCAAACCTCCCCGGACGTAAAAGCGCCGGGTCAAGCACATCGGGACGGTTAGTCGCTGCAATAAGTATAACTCCGGTAGCGGTGTCAAATCCGTCCATCTCAGATAAAAGGGCGTTAAGGGTTTGTTCTCTCTCGTCGTGTCCCCCGCCTATTCCGGAGAATCTCTGTCTGCCCACTGCATCTATTTCATCCATGAAAATTATGCAGCCCTTCTGGCTCAACTTAACAGACTTTTTAGCCTGGTCAAAAAGGTCTCTTACGCGTGAAGCTCCAACCCCAACAAACATCTCTACAAAGTCAGATCCTGAGATACTGAAAAACGGTACCCCTGCCTCTCCTGCAACCGCTTTAGCAAGAAGGGTTTTACCTGTGCCTGGAGGGCCCATAAGTAGAACCCCTTTTGGCATTTTTCCGCCTAAGCGCTGAAATTTTTTAGGCGACTTAAGAAATTCTATGACTTCTTTTAGCTCTTCCTTAGCTTCTTCAATACCTGCTACATCATCAAACGTAATTTTCATCTTATCCTTTGTGGCAAGCTTGGCTCTCGACTTCCCAAAAGACATCATTTTTCCTCCGCCCATAGAAGACGATCCCTTGTAAATAAAAAACCAAAGGAAAAGTATAAATAGAAGCATTGGTCCTAATGAAAAGAAAAGGTTCGATAAAAATGTCTGAGGCGGCTTCACGTCGAAGTCAGGAACATTGCGAAGAAGTAAGCCTAAAAGCTTGGGATCCTCATTAGGTATATTTACAGAAAAATTCTGGCCGCTTATAAGTTTACCTTCTACTCTGTCTCTCACCATTACTGCTGAGAGGATTTCGCCGGTCTGATCGTTAGTTTCGACCATGTCATAAAGCTGCTTATAAGTCATCCCTTTAGAGGTTTCTTCCATAGATGAAAATACCCACTGAAATATGTAAAGAAAGCCAAATATTATCAGGAACCAAATAAAGAAGTTCATGCTGTTCTTGGGGGAAGGTTTCTTTGGATTATTCTTTTTGTTTTTTAGGTCGTTCGGATTTTGATTTTTTCCATTCATTCTTTTGCCTTGCTTTCCGTGTATTATTATTAAGAGCACGATTATTTATTTTCGATATTGTAGCACATTAACATTAAGCGGTCAAATCTGCCTTTTTTTAAACTCTAAAGCTTTTTGTGTTCTGGTCACTCTTATATCCCCGGGTAAATCCAATGATTTACCCTTAACTCCAGACCTTAGCAGTAGGTCTACGTCCATCCAGTGCCTGTAAGTAAGTTTTTTTACCTCTCCTCCGGACCTTTTAAGCGCCTCCTTGAATATATCTTTCTTCACGGCCTGGGGCTGCAAAATAATATCACTTATCAAAACGGACGTGCAGGCTTTCTCGTTTTTTATATTTTTCTCTTTCGGCGGCCTAAGGCTATCGAGATAAGTATAGTCCTCTCTAAGCGTATCAGATAAATTTACAAGCGACCTTTTGATTCTAGGATTGTATTTCTCAAGAAACGGGATTACCTTTAAACGGATACTGTTTCGCAAGTAGTCCTCTTTAAGATTGCTACTATCAACAACATAGAATATTTTTTCTTTCTTAAGAAAATCTAAAATATCTTTTTTCTCTGTGCGGATAAGGGGTCTTACTATTCTAATGGAGCCCTCCTCCCTTACCGGAGGAATCCCCGTAAGCCCTTTAAAAGAAACTCCGGAAACCACTCTCATTAAAACTGTCTCTGCCTGGTCATCAAGATTGTGTCCGGTAGCTATTACTGTACATTTAGTTTTTTTAGCTTCTTTTAAGAAAAATTTATATCTCTTCTCTCTCGCCCTCTCTTCCAGTGAATTCTTGCTCTTAGAAACCTTAGACAAATTTACTTTTTTGTAAACAAATTCCAGGTCCATTTCTCTGGCTAAGCTTTTTACAAAGTTAGAGTCTCTCTCTGACTCCTTGCCTCTTATTCCATGGTCGAGATTTGCTACTACGAGCTCGACTCCAAGCTTTCTTCTTACTTCAGCGAGAACTTTCACAAGGCAAACTGAGTCGGGTCCTCCGGACACGCCTATAAGAATCCTGTCACCGCTTTTTAACATGTCATAATGTTTTACAGTGTCTACAATGCGCTTAATAAATGTTGATCGTGAAATAGTTTTGTTCTTCATAATAGTCAAAAGTCACATGTCAAATGTTAGCGTTCAGCGTAGAGCGTATAGCGGATAGAAATAAATTGATTTTAAACTAAACGCTGCATGCTAAACGCTATCCGCTAATTTGGGTCACCGGGACACCAGGTCACCGGGTAAATAATTACAAATCACAAATTAACAAATATCAAATTAATCTTTAAATGTCAAATCTTCTAATTTGGCCATTTGGATTTTTAGATTCATTTGTCATTCGGATTTTGTTATTTGTCATTTCAAGAACTTATA
>JAQBAV010000108.1:0-5403 GCA_032126595.1 Candidatus Omnitrophota bacterium
GAGATGCGGCAAAAACAGTTTCAGGCGCGGGCGAGAAAAAAGAAGGAAAGCCTGAAGAAATAAAAAAGAAAGAAAAATGGTATGAAAAAACAAAACCACTACCAGCTGCCAAGAAGACAGCGGGTGGAAAATTTGAACCGGTAGTGCTTCCAGAAGGGGTGGAGCCTGAAAAGGCGGAGCTTAGAGTACCTGTAAGCATAAGGAATATAGCTGCTAAGATAAATAGAAAGCCTAATGAACTTATTCAGTGTCTTATGGGTAAGGGCATGCTCGCCAATATCAACCAGGAAGTGGATGAGGATGTAACACGTCAGGTCCTGACAGACTTTGGATTTGAGTTAGAGATACCGCCTTCAATTGAGGATGAGCTCATGGCAGAGCATAAGGCAGAAGCCGAAGAGAAGAACCTGGAAGTCAGGGCTCCAGTTGTTACTTTTATGGGTCACGTAGATCACGGTAAGACTTCGCTCCTTGACTATATTAGAAACACGATGGTAGTTAAAAAAGAGAAGGGCGGCATTACTCAGCATATAGGTGCATATAGGGTGGATACGAAGAAGGGGTCAGTAACTTTTTTGGATACACCCGGCCACGCGGCCTTCACAGCGATGAGGGCTAGAGGCGCAAATGCTACTGACGTAGTAGTTCTGGTTGTTGCCGCTGACGATGGTGTTATGCCTCAGACTAAAGAGGCTATCGACCATGCTAAGGTTGCCGGAGTTCCGATAGTAGTCGCGATAAATAAATGCGACCTTCCAGGAGCTAACCCCGACAAGGTAAAGAGAGAACTTCAGCAGGAAGGGCTTGCTTCTGAAGATTGGGGCGGCAAGACCGTAATGGTAGAAGTCTCTGCTAAGACGGGCGAAGGCGTTGATGACTTGGTAGAAATGCTCATGCTGGAATCTGAACTCTTAGAGCTGAAGGCTAATACTACCATAAGAGCCCGCGGCGTGGTTATTGAAAGTAAGAAAACCGGGGGACAGGGGGTTGTGGCAACTTTGCTTGTTAAAAATGGTACTTTAAAAACTGGAGACACGGTTCTTTGTGGTGTATATTTTGCTAAAATTAAAGCTATGATTAACGATAAGGGTGAGCGTATACAGGAAGCTCCGCCAGCGACTCCTGTTGAGATATTAGGGCTTCAAGGCGTACCTGAGACCGGGGATGAATTCTTTGTAGTTAAGGATGAAAAAAAGGCGAAAACTTTAGCCGAGCTTAAGCAGACAGAACTTAAAAATAAAGGCATGGCTGGCCTCCAGAGAGTTACCCTGGAAGACCTCCATAATCGTATTGCAGAAGGCACAATGAAAGAGCTTAAGCTTATCATAAAAGCCGACGTTCAGGGATCAGTTGGAGCTTTGAAGAAATCCCTTGAAGACCTTTCAACCGGAGAGGTTAAGGTTAATGTAATACACTCAACAGTGGGAAGCATAAATGAGTCCGACGTAATGCTTGCAGTCGTTTCAGATGCTATTATTATAGGGTTCCATGTAAAGGTTGACAGCAAGGCCGATGATCTCTCGAAGAGCGAAAAGATAGATATACGCCGCTACGATGTTATCTACGAGGCCATAGACGAGGTAGGAGCTGCCATGGAAGGACTTTTAGAACCGGAAGAACAGGAAGTCTTTCAAGGTTTGGCGCAGATAAAAGAGGTTTTTAGCACCAAAAAAGGAAAGATCGCCGGTTGCGCCGTTACTAAGGGTGTTATCCACAGGAAAGATCGTATACGAGTAAAAAGAGGCGGGGAAGTTATTTTTGACGGCATGCTGGAGAACCTGAAGAGGTTTAAGGATGATGCTAAGGATGTTAAGGAAGGATTTGAGTGTGGTATGTCGGTTAAGAATTTTAATGAAATACGCACAAATGATATAATAGAAGCATATATAATTCAGAAAGTAGCAAGAAGGTTGGATAAAAAAAAGTAAAGAGATATGAAAGAAAAAACAATTCTTAGCGGTATGAGGCCTACGGGTCAATTACATCTGGGTCATCTTGTAGGTGCATTAAACAATTGGGTTAAGATGCAGGATGAATACAGATGTTTTTTTATGGTAGCTGATTGGCATGCTCTTATGAGTGAGTATGAAAATCCGTCAGACATCAAGAAGAGCAGTTTTGAGATAGTTAAGGATTGGGTTGCCTGCGGGATAGATCCCGAAAAAAGTGTTATCTTCATTCAGAGCATGGTGCCGGAACACTTGGAATTAGCTATGGTGTTCTCTATTCTAACTCCTTTAGGATGGCTTGAGAGATGTCCCACTTATAAGGAACAGCTTAGGGAAATAAAAGGGCGTATGTTACAGACTTATGGCTTTTTAGGCTATCCGGTCTTACAGGCTGCTGATATTGCTCTTTATAATGCAGATCTAGTTCCGGTGGGGAAAGACCAGGTTCATCATTTGGAACTTGCTAGAGAAATAATCCGTAAGTTCCATGGGTTATATAAAAAGGAGATCTTCAATGAGCCCGAACCCATGCTGACAAAGGTTTCAAAGCTCGTTGGTTTAGATAACCGCAAGATGAGTAAGAGCTATGGTAACTTTATAGCCCTATCTGATGATGCGGCAACTGTGAAAAAGAAGGTATTCAGCATGTATACAGATCCCGATAGAGTGAGGGCTGATATTCCCGGAAAAGTAAAAGGAAACCCGGTATTTATTTATCATGATATCTTTAATCCCAACAAGGAAGAAGTGGACGACCTTAAGGACAGATATAGTAAGGGCAAGGTAGGAGATGTTGAGGTTAAGCAGAAATTAACAGATGCTATTAATAATTTTCTTGATCCTATACGAAAGAAAAGAGAAACCATAACCGATAAAGAAATAAAGAAAATAATAGCCGATGGGGCAGCTAGAGCCAGTGAGGCTGCGAGTAAGGTGATGATAGAAGTAAAAGAATGTCTTCATCAGGTTAGCTGAATCACGAAGTGATCCAGCGGAGTTAAATTTAACTGTTACCAGGACACCAAGACACCGGGTCACCGGAGCTGGTAACTTGGTGACAGGTGACTCGGTGACTTAAATTATGTCATACAAAGTAAAGCTGAACATGTTTGAAGGCCCGTTGGATCTCCTCCTCTTTTTAATAAAAAAAGATAAGATCGATATCTCCGATATACCGATATCTAAAGTGACGGAGCAGTATCTTCATTATATGGAGATCATGAAGATGCTGGATCTTGACATTGCGGGAGAGTTCCTGGTCATGGCAGCAACGCTTATGCATATTAAGAGCAAGATGCTTCTCCCCCCGGATGAAACGGAGCTCGAGGAAGAGGAGCAGGAAGACCCTAGAGAGGAACTTGTAAGAAGGCTTCTAGAGTATAAAAAATATAAGGATGCTGCAGGACAGCTTCTCGAAATGCGGGATAAAGCTAAAGACATATTTATAAGAAAAAGCCCCGCAAATAAAGAAATAGTCTATAAAGATGAAAAAGGCGAATATTTTGAATCGAGCCTTTTTGAGCTTATTACCGCGTTCAGGAAAGTCTTAAAGGAAGTCCCCAAGGAGACCTTCCATGAAGTAATAAGGAATAGGTATACCGTAAGCGATAAGATACACAGCATCTATCATCAGCTTGCCCAGGAGCCGAAGATATACTTCTCGTCTCTATTTAAAAAGGCAGGATGTAAGGATGAAGTTATTGTAATATTTTTAGCTATTCTTGAGCTTATCAAGCTTAGAGAGGTAATTATTGTGCAGAAGGAATTTTTTAGTGATATCGAAATTATAAGAAACCAGGAGATAGTTAAACAGGATACGGAAGGCGCAAGTAAATCAGATTCGTGATTTACTTAAGGGGCAATTTCACAGTACTTTACGTCAGGGTGAGACGAGCACATTAAAAGATAGAGGGAGATATGGAAGCTAAGGACTTAAAGAAGATTGTTGAGGCTTTACTTATTGTTTCAGGAGAAGGTTTAACGCGCGAGGAATTGGTAAAGGCTATTGATGACACTGACGCAAAAAAGCTTGAAGAAGCAATTACGCTTTTAAAAGAGGAGTATAGTTCTGAAGATAGAGCGTTTAATATTGCGGAAATAGCCGGTAAATGCAGAATAGTAAGCAAGCCCGCGTACATGCAGTGGATAAATAGTCTTTACGAGAGGGAGCCGGAAAGACTTTCCGCTCCGGCGTTAGAGACTCTTGCCATTATGGCGTATAAACAGCCCGTAACAAGGGCAGAGGCAGAGAAAATCCGTGGCGTAAATGTAGGAGGAGTTTTAAAAACCCTACTTGAAAAGGACCTGCTTGAGGTTAGGGGGAGAAAAGATGCAATAGGTAAGCCGCTTATTTATGGAACTACGGACAAATTTTTGCAGATATTCGGACTGAATTCACTGGCAGACCTTCCTCAGCTTAGGGATTTTACCGAAGAAGATCTGGAGTATGGAAAGAAGCAAGAAGGTATGATAATTGAAAACGAAAGCATTAAAGAGACTATAGACAATCTTGATGATAGGGAAAAGACTGATGGAGTATCAGAAAATCAAGAGGAAGAAACTAATATATCTGAAAACACTGAAGAAGCAGTAATCATGAGTGATGATCTACAAACTAATGTAGAGGAGAATAACAATGAAGCCCAAAAAACTGAGTGAACTTAGGAAAGAGATCGACAAGTTAGACTCTAAGATCATTGAGCTCATAAATAATCGAGGAAACTTAAGTAGGGATATAGGCGAAATAAAGAAATTAAAAAAGCAGCCTGTGTATAGTCCTGACAGAGAAAGCCAGGTATATAAGAGTATCGCAAAAAAGAACTCTGGACCTTTGACAGATGATTCGGTCAAGGCGATATATAGCGAAATGATGTCAGCATGCCTATCTTTAGAACAGCCCCTGACTGTTGCTTATCTTGGGCCGGAGCTTACATTCACCCATCAGGTTTCCCTGAAAAAATTTGGTTCAAGCGTAAACTACTTATCATGCGACAGCATCACAGATGTCTTCAAAGAAGTTGAAAGGGGCAATGCTGATTACGGTGTAGTTCCTATAGAAAACTCGACTGAAGGCGCGGTAAATCATACCTTGGACATGTTCGTTGATTCCAGTTTAAGGATCTGTTCCGAAGTGTACTATAGAATACGCCATAGTTTACTTGCGAAAACCACAAAGATGCAGTCAATTAAGAAGATCTATTCAAAAAGCCAGGTTTTCGGACAGTGCCGTATGTGGCTTGAGAAGAATGTGCCTTCAGCAAAGTTGGCAGAGGCTACATCAACCGCTAAGGCAGCGCAGATAGCCTCAAAACACATAGATTCAGCGTGTATTGCCAGCGAGCTTGCAGCAAAGAAATACAACTTAAAAGTGCTTTCAAGAGCTATTGAGGACAGCCCGGATAATGTAACGAGGTTCCTTGTTATAGGTAAGGCAATGAGCGGTGTATCCGGACAT
>JAQBAV010000109.1:0-3071 GCA_032126595.1 Candidatus Omnitrophota bacterium
TTACAGGCGGAGCAGGATTCATAGGAAGCGCTTTTTTGTGGAAACTTAACCAAGAAGGCATAGAAGATATTCTTGTAGTTGACCATCTCGACAGTTCTGAAAAATGGAAAAATCTTTTAGGGAAAAAATTTAAAGATTACATTCAGAAAGATGACTTTCTTGAGCTTGTTAAGGAGGGAAAGATAAAAAATGCGGATCACATAATCCATATGGGAGCATGCAGCTCAACAACCCTTACAGATGCTGATTACTACATAAAAAATAATTACGAATATTCAAAAACACTTGCAGAATGGGCAATAGCTAAGAAGATACCTTTTCTTTATGCTTCCAGTGCCGCAACTTATGGTGCCGGAGAGGAAACCTATAGCGATATTATGGATGTCACCTACAAATTAAAGCCTCTTAATATGTACGGCTATTCAAAACACCTTTTTGATCTATGGGTATTAAAAAATAATTATAGAGACAGGGTTACGGGTTTAAAATTTTTTAATGTCTACGGTCCCAATGAGTATCATAAAGGTGATATGCAAAGTGTTGTGTGTAAGGCTTTTCCTAAGATGCGAGATGAAGGAGTTATTAAACTTTTTAAGTCATACAATAAAGAATATCCTGATGGAGGGCAAAAGAGAGATTTTATCTACATCAAAGATGCATTAGAAGTAATGTACTTCTTTTGTACTAACCCCGAAAAAACCGGTATTTTTAATCTGGGGACAGGAGAGGCAAAAACCTGGAATGAACTTGCCGCCGCCATGTTCAGGGCCATCGGTAAAGAGCCGAATATAGAATATATCGAGATGCCCGAACATCTTAAGGAAAAATACCAATATTTTACTCAGGCGGAGATGGGCAAGCTTAGAGCCGCCGGGTGTAAGTATAAATTTACCTCATTGGAAGATGCTGTAGAAGATTATGTGGAGTACCTGGAAGAAGGAAAGCGTCTTTAACTAAGAGGAAAGTTCCCTAAACTTTTTAGTTTCCGATTCAAATATTGTTATTCTGTTTCTGCCATGCTCTTTAGATTTATAGAGAGCGCTATCAGCCTCATTTATGACATCCTCGAGTCCATGCTTCTCTTCCCCGCTATAAGCACAAATTCCCATACTTAAGGTGACATGGACTTTGGCCTGGCTGACCTCTATGTCCGTGTGTTCTATACTATCTTTTATTCTGTCTGCAACTTCAATAGCTTTTTCAGTCAGTGTCTTAACTCTTTTAGCTACAGTTTCGGCTTTTTCTACATCCGCCTCTATTAAAAGTATCGCGAACTCTTCTCCTCCGTATCTTGCAACGATATCTGTTGAACGAACGTTTGATTGTATGATTTGGCCTACCGTGCGGAGCACTCCATCTCCCGCCAGGTGTCCGTAGGTGTCGTTGAAGTTCTTAAATAAGTCAACGTCACACATTATAAGCGAAATAGGACGGTGATATCTTTGAGTACGCTTAAGTTCTTCTTCAAGATGATCTTTAAAGTATTTATGAGTATGGAGGCCCGTTAGACCATCATGAGTGGCCTGGTATTCGGCAATACGTTTCTTTCCTTCTATAACAGTACTGTATTCACGGTAGGTAAAGATAGAGATGAGGAAAATAAGGAATATAGCAAAGAATACACGTGTTATATAGAGCATGTCAGTGTACTCCTTAAGACCTTTCTTATACTCTTTGTTTATATCATAAACTAAAAGTGTGCCGACTTCCTTATTTCCATATCTCACCGGATAGACATACTCGGCATTCAAAATATCGGTTTCAGTAACATCTTCCACCACGCTTCGCATTGTTCCGGACTCATCCTCATATATAAAATTAACGCTTAAGAAAGGAATATCATTATATTTTGTTATGAAACTCTTTATTGCTTCGGAAGAGGCGGTAGGAACCTCTTTTTTAAAACTCTTATAGATTGATGCAGCCAGGCGTTCAGCTCGCTCAAGATTGTAGCTGGTAGGCTTTTCGATGAAGTATTGGTACATTATGGTGTTTTGCTTTGTCTGAAGAAAAGTGAAGAGGAACCATCCGGTTATTGATATAAGTAAGAGGTATACTACGTAACGAGTTTTGAATAGGTTAAGAAACATAATACAAATATTATACCCTTTGCCCCGGGAAAAGCAAGAAGACTATAATTGCAAAAATACTCTTAATATGCTATATTTCATGCTGGGGTCAATTTGATCGGATAACCAATAAACACAAAGTGTTTATTGGTTATGGTCTCATTATAAAAGGGGTGATACTATGAACGAAACATATACTTCTAAAGATATAGTGGAAATGGCTGTACAGGCGAAAGCTAAAGGTGTTGAACTTTATATGGCGCTTGCAAGAGGAAGTGAGAATTACCACGTGAGCAATCTTTTTGCCGAACTTGCTAAAAAAGAAGAGCAACATAAGCTTGAACTTAAAAAATGGCTGGGAGATCTCTCGAAAGGCGCCCGGGAAGAAGCTTACCCGGGAGAAGGGGCGCTTTACCTTAAGGCGCTGGTAGATGAAAATACCTTTAATTGTGATAAGGCCTTAAAACAGCTTCTCGAGACAACAATATCTGAAGAAGAAGCCCTCCAGGCCGGGATAACATTCGAGAAAGATTTTATGCTGTTTCTTCATGACTTAAAAAAACACATGGCCGGTAAAGATGGGAAAACCGTGGATTCTTTATTAGAAGAAGAGATGCAGCATCTAAGTGAGATGTTCCAGATAAAGGATAAGATGGTAAAAGGGAAGTAGGGTTACGAAGTCAAATACCAGCATTCCAAGCCGGGGTCGGAACTAGTTCCGACCCCGGCTTGTGTTTATAAAAACACTTCCACCATTTTTCTTACAGAATTGATCAAAAAGATTTTATCAGCAATAACAAGGTCCTCTAGGAAGAGGGCCTTTTCTTTTATGGGAAGTTCTTTTGACCGCAGGAGATGTTCGCGATAGACGCCATTCAATAGTCCGCAGGTTATAGGAGGAGTATAGTAGGTTCCATTTTTTTGAATTACTATGTTGCTGATAGCACCTTCGGTTATTTCATTCTTTTGATTCATGAATATAACGTCAAAAAAACCTTTTTG
>JAQBAV010000110.1:0-9123 GCA_032126595.1 Candidatus Omnitrophota bacterium
GCTCGCTTTAAGAGAGTTTGTGAGATTAATCCGAATGACGTTTATGCCAACGTAGGTATAATTCATGTTTATTTCGAAACAGGTAAAATACCTGAGGCGATAAAATATGCCAGAAACATTATTAAAAAAATGCCTGTGACAAAAGGACCTATGAGGGAGATTATTCAATACTGGGCAGCATAGTGTAGCTTTAAGCTCTAAGCTTTAAGCTGTAAAGGAAGCGAATATGGCCGACATAAGGCAAGTAAAAAAAATAATAGAAAACCTTAAGAACCCAAGGGCATATTGGAGAAAAAAGGCATCCGATGAGTTAATGTCCATTAATGACCCCACTCTTATTCCGGTAATGTCGAGGCTATTCTCCAAGGAGTCAGACTTTTTAAAAATACAGTTTTGTAGGTTTTTGGGAAAAATTAAAGGAGAACTTGCCGTACCACCGCTCATAGTTCTTCTTTTGAATAAGACAGAAAAAGTTGCAGAGGAAGCTGCGCTTTCTCTGGACAAGATAGACAACGACCGAAGAACCGAAGCTCTTATCATGATCCTAAAAAAAGGGAACTCCTTTTCCAAGAAGTATGCCATTAAGAGTCTTGGTGAAAGAGGGAAGATAAAAGCGGTTTCTTATCTGGAGAAACTACTTAAAGATCAGGATGATGAGCTGAGAGAACTTGCTATAGACGCTCTTCGCAAGATAGGCGGCCCTACTGTAGTAAGATCATTGAAAAAACTTGTTAACGATAGAAACGATAAAGTGGTTTATCTTGCCATAGCTGCTCTAGGTGAGCTTGGAGATGAGAGACTTGGACCAGACATAATAAAGTTTCTCACGCATCATAATCAGCATGTACGTAAAGCTGCAGTTTGGGCATTGAGTAAATTGGGCTACAGAAAAGGTATTCCCAGACTTGTGAAGATGCTGAAAAGCGATCCCAGCGAGCTGGTAAGAGAAGAGATTGTAAGGAGATTTGGAATAATGGGGGGAGAGTACGTTGTTAAACCCCTTCTTTTGGCCAGGATATTTGATGAGTCCCACAATGTAAGAGTTTATGCCGATTGGGCGCTTGTTGATATTCCTCTTGAAGATAAGGAAAAGCCTTTCTTAGAATTCACCGGAGAAAAAGATGATGTTGTAAGAGGACAGGTTTACCTTGAGTTAGCAAAGACAGGGGAAGATAGATTTTTAAAGAGATTAACAAATGCTTTCAGTGAAGATGAAAGCGATTTCGTTAAGGCACGTATTGCTGAGGGACTGGCGTTTTTTAAAGGTGCTGAAGTTAAGGGCATTTTAAAAGAAGCTTTAGGCGGCCCCGGTATTGTACGGGAAAAGGCAGCCGATTCTCTATTGCGTCTTGTAGATACTGATGACGTGCAGCTTGCTTTAGATATGGTGCAGGGAAAATTTGCAGATGATCCGCATATCCGTAAGACAGGAACAAGAATAATTGAAAAGCTGTATGCAAATAAAGTTGCACCACAAGAAACGCTGACTGCCTTACATTATCTTGTCAACACTTCTCCGGCTGATATAAAAAGAGCTATTGTAAAATGTTTAGGAAAAGTCGGTGAAAAGTCCACTATTGACTTTCTTGCAAGAGATGTTGAGGTTGGCGAAGAAAGCCTGTTAAAAGAAGATATTGATACAGCGATTAACATATTAAAGAAAAAGCTATTATGAAGACAGATGTTTGCTTAATACTCGAAGGAACCTATCCGTATGTTCATGGAGGTGTATCCAGCTGGATACATAAACTTGTTACATCTTTAAGCGATATAAAATTCTCCATAGTTCATATTTCAGCTACCGGGGATATTATTCGTGCCCCAAAGTACGAAATTCCTCCGAATATACTTGAGTTTAAAGAAGTGTTTGTGCACGATTTTGTAGACGAGAAGGGAAGAACTCGCGGACAGAAAGAAGAAGCCTGGCGGGCGCTGCAAAATTTTTATGAAAACATGGGGAAAGACGATCTTTCAGGGTTTGAAGAGATTTACAAGTACGTTATAAACCCTGCGACCAGATCTCTTAATACACACGACCTTATGTTTTCAAAAAGGGCATGGGAAATATCTTCTGATCTTTATGAGAAATATGCTGGAAACATATCTTTTGTGGATTTTTTCTGGACAGTTAGATTTATACACCGGCCTTTCCTTAATCTTTTTGGAGCGGAAATACCCGAGGCAGATATATATCACACAGTTTGTACCGGATATGCGGGGCTCTTATCCGTTATAGCAAAGATTAAGAAGGACAAACCTCTAGTATTGACCGAACACGGTATATACACTTACGAAAGAAAGATCGAGATCTCGCGTGCTAAATGGATATCTTCTGAGGCAGGAGAGACGCTAAGAGCTACCAGGACTTTAGGTTTCTTTAAAGATGCCTGGATAAAAAAGTTCGATATATTAAGCAGATTAACATATGATCACGCAGACAAGATATTAACCCTTTTTGAGGGCAATAGAAAGATGCAGATAGAAGCGGGGGCCGATCCATCCAAGTCAGCCGTAATCCCGAATGGAGTGGATTTTTCAGAAGACCGGATGATAGCCGGGAGAAAGAGAAGCAATACAAATGTGATCGGGTTTGTGGGTAGAGTGGTTTCTATCAAAGATGTAAAAACATTTATACGTGCTATGAAGATCGTTAAGGAAAGCTTAAAGGGTGCAAAGATATATATATTAGGCTCAAGAGATGAAGAGCCGAAATATTTTGAAGAATGTAAGGTTCTCGTCGAAATGCTTCAGCTGGAAGATTGCGTTGTGTTTACCGGGAATGTTGACCTTAAAGAATATTACCCGATGCTTGACGTAGTTGTTCTTACAAGTATAAGCGAGGCCCAGCCTCTTTCAATACTTGAAGCCATGAGTTACGGAATTCCGACAGTCGCTTCGGATGTAGGCGCTTGCAGAGAACTTATCTTAGGTAAAGATGACAAGGATAGGGAAGCGGGACCTTCGGGAATGATCACGAATGTGGGCAGCCCTCATGAGACGGCAAGCGCTGTTTTAACCATACTCAATAACAGCGACCTATGGGGTAAGATGTCAGAGGTAGGAATAGATAGAGTTAAAACGCACTACAGGACAGATTCAATGTTGGAAGGATACAAAGATATATACGAACCATTTTTATCAAAATAAATAAAGGCTTAATATGGCGGGTATAGGATTTGGATTAAGAGAGTTAACACATGAAGGTACTTTTATAGGGGACTTCAAGGCCTATACGTACGCGGGAATGGTATCTGCAGGCCCCTGGATCATTTCTATCTTCGCGTTAGGCTTTTTAGGGCTGTTTTCTGCGCCGTATATAAGTTCAGCCTTTCAGAAGCTTTTTAGAGTCACAGTAGTATACACCTACGCCTATTCGCTTATAACAACGGGCGCCATACAGCTTGTCGTAACCCGATTTCTTTCAGATAGGCTTTTTGCGAAACAGCGAAACATCTTCCTGCCGACATACGTAGGTCTTATGCTAATTACAGTTGTTTTTCAGGGCGTTACCGCGTCAATCTTCTATTTCTTTAATGATGTAGATCTACAGTTCAAGATATCGGGAATAATTTTATATGTTGCAGTGAGCTGCATATGGCAGACCATGATATTTTTAAGCGCGGCAAGGGATTATACGTCTATTGTGGCAGCCTTTTTCTGGGGATGCTTGGTAAGTATCGGCTCGGCATTTATTTTGGGTAAGCATTTTGGCTTTAACGGACATCTTGTAGGCTTCACTATGGGACAGGTGCTGATTGCCATTCTTCTGATGTATAGAATATTTTGTGAATTTGACTCCGTTATCGAATGTAATTTTGAATTTGTTACTAAACTGCATCACTATTTTTCCCTTCTCTTGATAGGTATTTTTTACTATTTGGCTATATGGATAGACAAAATTATTTATTGGTATACAGCAGGCGGAGAACGGGTAGGGATGTTATTTTATTCGCACTTTCCTTATGATAGTGCTATGTTTCTGGCGTTTCTCACCATTATCCCGGCGCTCGCGCATTTTATGGTCGATGTAGAAACAAACTTTTATACGAAGTATAAAGGATTTTATGGGGCAATAGTAAATAAGGGATCCCTGGGAGCTATAAAAAGGCAGAAACATGAGATGCTGAATGCCTTAAGAGGCACATCATCACGCATGGTTCTTCTGCAGGTTATGGTAACAGGAACATTTTTGTATTACGCGCCGCATATACTCAGGTTATTAAGCCTAAAAAAAGATCAACTATCGCTTATAGGATTTGCGGCGGTTGGAACTTTTTTCCATGTTTTTCTCTTGATAGCCATTGTCTTAATACTTTATTTTGATAGACGCCGCTCTGCCGTATTTGTGTCACTATTTTTCTTAATAACGAATTCCGCGTTCACTATGGCTGTAATAAAATATGCTCCCAAGTACATGGGGATGGGGTATGCTTTGGCAACATTTACGTCTTTTATATTTGCAGTCTCTATTTTGTTTTGGACACTAAAGAATCTGGAATATCTTACATTTTCTGAACAACCCCTCGAAACTCCAAAACTGCCAAGCGAAACGGCTGAGCATGTAGTGGGAGGGGAGAAGAAGTAGCGGAAGATGAGCCCATGCAAGAAATGCGAAGCAAAGTGCTGCAGATATTTTGCCCTTGAAATACATACGCCTAGAACAAAAGAAGACTTTGAGAACGTAAGGTGGTACTTAGCTCATCGGGATATCCTGGTATACGTAGACAGAAGGAAATGGCATCTCGAGATAAAAAATAAGTGCAAATATCTTGCTGAGAATAATCTGTGTAAGATATACGACAAAAGGCCTTTGATTTGCAGAGAACACTCCATGAAAGATTGCGAACATGCTATCGGGGATTTCGGACACACACATGTTTTTAAAAACCTGGAAGAGTTCGATAAATATCTAACTAAAAGATTCAGAAGGAAAAATGAAAAAAGAAAAGGTAGCCAGTAAGAAGATACTTGTTGTTGACGATCATCAAGGAGTGCGCGAACTTGTTGAAGAGTTATTAGTTAATTCAGGACATGAGGTCCGTACGGCTAAGACAGGGGAAGAGGCACTTTCAAAAATAAAAGATATTTCCCCGGACCTTATTATACTGGATATCATGATGCCGGGCATGGACGGGATTGAAGTAAAGTCAAAATTGAATGAAAACACTTCAACGGCGAGTATTCCGGTGATGTTTCTTACCGGCCTGGACAGTATTCCAGACAAGATAAAAGGACTTCACTTAGGGATAGACGACTATATCACCAAACCTTTCCATGTAGAAGAGTTAAGGGCCAGAGTTAAATCCGTCCTGGATAGAAGAAAATTCTACGAAGAGATCTCCATGACCGATGGCCTCACAGGCCTCTATAATGTCCATTATTTTAAAAAAGAGTTCAGCCTTTTCTTTAATATGGCTAAACGGTATAACCAGGTCTTTTCGCTTGCTATTGTTGATGTAGATAAATTCAAGTCGATCAACGATGAATATACCCATACAGGAGGAGACTTTGTTCTTAAGACGCTGTCATCTACAATGAGGGAAACCATGAGAAAGTCCGATCTTATAGTGCGCTACGGGGGCGATGAATTTGTGGTTATTTTGCCCGGAAGCGATGGGGAGCAGTCTAAAAAGGCTATGGAAAGGGTGAAGGAGAAGATCGAGGGTAAGGAATTTACTTGTGAAGATACAGGCAAAAAAATATCTTTTACAATAAGCTCCGGCATAGCAACATATGACGAGAAATACGAAAACGAAGCACAGATGTTCGAAATAGCCGATAAAAATATGTATAAAGAAAAGAACTAATCGGATAATGTCTCCCGCCGAGTTGTACCCAAATACAGGTATCAACTAAAGATTTTGCCTTCCAATTTAAGAAAACTTCAATAATCGACCAAATTACCCTAGTTCCCGGCCGGTATATTGGTGGTACCGGTTGTGTAGCTGAGCTCATTATGCTACAATAACCCCTATAATATTAATAACTAATAAGGGATTGTATGCAATCGTTAATAATTATTGGCGTAATTATTTTGACAGGGTTTATTTTCGGTGAAATTGTTTCTAAGTTACGACTCCCCAAAGTTATTGGGTATATTTTAGCAGGCGTGCTATTAAACCCTCAAATTTGTCATTTCATGCCCAAAAATCTAAACGAACATACGGGGCTTGCCACGAATATAGCGCTCAGCTTTATTACCTTTTCAATTGGCGGGACTATCTTTTATCCTAAGCTAAAAGAGCTTGGGAAGAGCATTCTTTGTATTACAGTATTTGAAGCCGAATTTGCATTTCTTGCGCTTATTGTGGGCTTAGCGGCAGTAATACCAATTTTTGTACATATTCCGAATGCAACGTTTTTGGCTACATTTCTTCCTATGGCTTTACTTATAGGATGCTTGGGAGCTCCTACGGATCCCTCTATAGCGATGGCAATAAAACTTCAATATAACCCTAAGGGGGAAGTATCCTCAACCATGCTCAGCGTTGCTGCATTTGATGATGTTTTAGGGATTATGAACTATAGTGTTGCGGTAGTTATAGCTCAAATCTTAGTCATGCATCAGAGTTTCAGCGCTTATTCATCCTTTGTACACCCGGTCCTTATAATTGCAGGATCTTTTCTTTTGGGCACTATCTTCGGAATAGTTTTCAATGTGGTCACTAAGTTTATAGACAAAGAGACTGAAGGAGTTTTTATAGTAGTTATACTGGGCCTCTTAACGCTTTGCTTCGGAATAGCAGGCGTTATTGGGGTTGATGAACTTTTATCTATAATGACCATGGGTATCGTTGTTGTAAATTTCAATGAGAAGCGGGAAGGGATCTTTAAGGTTCTTGAAAGATATATAGATGAGCTCGTGTTTGTTCTATTTTTTACATTGAGCGGTATGCAGTTAGATTTCTCAGTTCTTTCAAAGAGCTATATGCTGATTATATTCTTTGCGATCTTTAGAACTATCGGTAAATTTTCGGGGGCCGCGACAGGTGCTTTTGTAGCAAAGTCTTCTAGCGCTGTTAAAAAATATACAGGCGGTGGTCTGATCCCGCTGGGAGGGATAGTTATAGGCCTTGCCCTTATGATAAAACAGAATCCGGCTTTCAGCTCCATGTCCGATATAATCATCAGTGTTATTGTGGGTTCTACCATTATACATGAACTTATAGGTCCGATATTTGTAAAACTTTGTTTAAGAAAGGCAGGAGAGATAAATGATGACTAAAAAGAAAAGCAGAAAAAGAAAAATCGCTATCATGACAAGCGGGGGAGACTGCCCCGGTATAAATGCCGTTATAAGAGCCATTACAAAAAAAGCGATCACTGAATACGGTATGGAAGTTATCGGCATAGAAGACGGGGGCCACGGCCTCGTCCATAATAGACACAGAAAACTGCATTTTGATGACGTTTCAGGAATACTTACAGTAGGAGGTACGATACTTGGGACCAGTAAAAGAGGGAATCCCTACAACTATCCCGTTAAGAAGAACGGCCAGACAATCCTTAAGGACCTTTCTAAAAAGGCTGTTAGAAACCTGGAAAAGATGAATATAGAATGTTTGGTTTGTATAGGAGGCGATGGCACTATGCGCCTGGCGAACGCGCTTTATAAGGATGGAGTTCCGATAATCGGAGTCCCAAAAACTATTGATAACGATATAAAAGGAACGGATATAACTTTTGGATTCTGTACGGCGGTTGAAATAGCGACCGAAGGAATAGATAGACTTCATTCAACTGCCCAGTCACATCACAGGATCATGATAGTTGAGGTTATGGGGCATCATGCAGGTTGGATAGCGCTGCATTCTGGGATTGCCGGAGGCGGAGACATTATACTTATTCCAGAAACGCCTTATGATATAAATGTTATAGCTAAAAGAGTTAAGGAGAGAAACAGGAGGGGAAAACGCTTTAGCATCATCGTTGTTGCCGAAGGAGCAAAGCCTAAAGGCGGCGATATTGTTGTTCAAAGAATTATTGAAGAAAGTGCTGATCCCGTCAGACTCGGTGGTGTGGGTTTTGTCCTCGGGGAACAGATAGAAAAAGTATCCGGGCTTGAAACACGTACAGTAGTTATGGGTCACCTCTTAAGAGGAGGAGAGCCTTGTGCTTTTGACAGGGTTCTTTCAACCAGGCTAGGAACAAAAGCAGTCGAGATGATAGATAAAAAACAGTTTGGGTGCATGGTGGCAGTCAAGGAAGACAAGCTGGTGCCGGTTAAAATCAGCAAGATAGCCCAAGGCTCGAGAACGATCCCCAAAAACCACCCGCTAATCAAGTCTGCGATATCAGTGGGAACAAGTTTTGGTGTATAGCGTCAGAAAGGTAATATTGGTCTGTCAAAATTATATTGTTATTTGTCCGCGCAGATGTTAGACTAATAATCTCTAATAAGTAAATGTATTACCGGAATAGTCGAAATTAGGACTTTTTTCCCGCACGCGTTAAAAAGCAAATTCCTCTTCAGGAAAAAATGGAGTACACTCAAAATGAAGAAAAAAATTCTCTTTGCCTCTGATTTTGACAAGACACTTTCTAAAGGAGATGTAGGGTATATACTAAGCTCAAAGTTGGGAATATCTACTGAGAAATACGACCAGAAGATTGCAGAAATACAACGCAGGAACATCGTACAACTAGGTGGAGAACTCGCACATTTGATAATTCGGGATCCTGATTATGTCGGAAAAGTAAGCAAAGACCTTCTTTATGAAGTAGGAAAAGAGATCGAGCTGAAAAAAGGGGTTCCCGAACTAATGAAGATCCTGGCTGAAGGAATTGACGATTGCGAGTTTAGCATGTATATACTATCCGCCGCGCCCAAAGAGTGTATTGAAAAAGCAGTAGAAAATATCTTCCCTGTTGATAACATCTACGGCACAAATTTTATTTATAAAAATGGCATCGTCCAGGATGTTGAAAGGACTAATGCCGGGCATGCGAAAGTAGCCACCCTCGATATGTTAAAGCAAAAAGAGAATGTCACCAGGTATGCCATAGTCTATGTAGGAGATGGTTCGAGCGATATCCATGTAATGTTACATGTTAAGTCCTACCAGGGGTATACAATAACCGTTTCTCCGGCACCTTATATGGGACATATCTGCCGAAGAAGTG
>JAQBAV010000111.1:0-2545 GCA_032126595.1 Candidatus Omnitrophota bacterium
CCTTAAATTTAGGATGTCCTTTCAAGTACCTTAGCGTTCTGGTTTCCTTGTATGTTTTTTTCACATCAAAAATAAAAGATACTAGCAGGTACAACACTCCAAGAAAGATCAGATAAAGCGCTACAGCTCCCGGGTCAATAAAAAGAAACATTTAAACCTATACCTCCTCATATTCCTTATAACATAAACACAATACATTTTCACCGGGTGTGGGGTGAATTCGGATTTATAACTTATGTTCATTCCATTCCATAAGTTATATCCTCATTTATATTAACTCTAAATGATATTGCCTCAATTTTGAATCAATTTTTTTAGCTCCGGGGATAACCTTGTCTAATGTCTGCCAAAACCTGACTCCATGGCTTTTTACGCGCGTATGCATAAGCTCGTGCAATATAACATAGTCTATGAGCTCTTCAGGAAGAAGCGAAAGTTTGGCATTTAAACTTATGTTGTTCCTGTGGGAACAGCTTCCCCATCTTGTCCTTTGCCGGCGGACCGTGATCTTATTGTAAAGAAATCCATATTCCTCAGCCAGTTCTTTTACTCTTTCAGTGAGTTTATTTTTCGCGTAAATCGTATCTATCGGAGTCTTATTTAAAAGCACGTGCTCATGTTTTTCCTCAAATTTTTTCATCCTGGAAAGATGTTTCTTTATCCACGGCGCCTTAGACTCTGCCATTCTCTGAGCCTCTTCAAAAGAAACGCTGTAAGGAATAGCGACGCGCACGCCCTTAAATGGTCTTACGAAAATATTTAAAGATTTAGATCTTTTGCTTTTTTCAAAAAGCACCGGCCCGAGGCCAGCCATATCTAAGGTGTATGATCTGGTCATGTTAAACTATTCTTCCCTTACAATAAACACGTTCTCTTTAAGTCTTTCGTGTAAAACTTTCTCAAACTCTCCACTTCTTTCCTTAGAAAAACCCATCTTAATGAAAATTTCACGCGTATCCATAGTGCCAAAGTCATTTTTGCTGGGCTTGTCTTCCACGGCCTTTAGCCGTTTTAAAAAATCTAAGAGATGTTCCTTTCCAAAAACATCAATAAAGGCATTTATAAACTCTATACCGAACATGTGGTGAGTTATTCCCGAGTACCCTCTTACATACTTTACGGGCAGACTCGCCGCCTTCGTGCCCCAAATACTTGTATCAATATCGAGTTGCGTAAGACCCCTCATTCTTTCTGCTTGATGAGGAAGTATCTCTATCCTGGTCTTTATGCCTTCCTCGTAATCCACTCCCTCATAACCCTCCCCGGCTATGTAATCAACAACGCCCTCCTCTATAGCCCTCACCTTAGGGCTTGATAGGCCTCCCACAGTTATGGCGAGCAGACTATGTCCTATCTCATGAAGCATTATGTATTTCTCTTTTTCCGTAAAGGGTACATCTTTATTTTTATACGGCAGAAAGTTCGTGAATATGTTCGACACCTTGTTATATAGATAGACTCTGTTAAAAGGGTGTCCTGATTTTGTCTTAGCAAAAGTAACGCCGAACTTATATCTTTCCGGTATTCTGCCGGATATATCACTAAATCGACCGAAGGCATCCCCAAAAAGGTCTAAAAGGTTTTTTATCAGCATCTTCCTTTGGTCTTCCGTAAGATGATTATAAACATCCTCGGGCACGTTGAAACTAAAAAAATTATCCAGGTATCTCAGCTTCAAAGAATAGAATGCTATTTTTTCGCTGAGTCTATCTTCCAGGTTTGTGGGTTTATCTAAAGTGAAGATGGATATCTTAATTTTCTGTTTGTTAATATTATATGTCTTTACTTCATCGTACCCATAGGCACGGCTTGTAAAGTATGCCGACCCAAAAATGAAGCATAAAATAAGCGTTGGGATCAGTCGTCTTTTCATGTTATCTTAAGAAAAAAAGGCAACCCTTTTAAAAAGGATCGCCTTCTTCGAGTTCAATAATTAATCATAATAAGTTCTGAATTTGTTACTTCTTTTTCTTTACAGCTTTTTTCTTTACAGCTTTTTTTACAATTTTCTTTTTTGTCTTTTTTGCGGAGCAACCACATGTCTTACACATATCACTACCTCCCTATTAAGATGTTATTTATGTCATATAAATATACATTAAGTCTCTCGAAAAAGGAAATGTAACTCTATTTTTTACGCCTCTTTTTTATTGTTCCCGACTAAATTTATATAATCATCCTTTATTCTGGATATGCTTTTAAAAATATTAGTTTTTACATTAATTTGGGGAGTCTGGCTCTCTGTCTCGCGTATAAAATTCTTAATATATTTTCTTCTCGAATTCTCACCAAAAGGACACTTGCATAGCTGCTCGGGAAACCCGCTTTCTTTGGAAAACTCTTTTATTATATTTTCCTCCACATAACACAAAGGCCTTATTATGGTAATCTCTCCTCCAAACATCTCCTGGCACGGATTCATTGCGGATATCTCACCTTTATAAATAAGATTCATAAGCATTGTTTCAGCAATGTCATCTTTGTGATGCCCCAACGCTACTTTGTTGAAGCCTAATTCGTCCGCCGTCATAAAAAGAGCCTTGCG
>JAQBAV010000112.1:0-3160 GCA_032126595.1 Candidatus Omnitrophota bacterium
AAAATTCAAAATCGTCATCCCCGCATGCTTTAAGCGGGGGTCAAATAGAAATAACCTAATTGCCGACTTCCGGCTACTAACCGCTTACCAAGAAAGCTTACCTGGAACTCACAGAAAATCAACACTTCCGCCAAATAAATACCTTGTCTTTTCTTTTTACTTCAAATGGAAGCTTGATCCCCACCTTAGTGCCTTTAGCGGCTACACTAATTGGTTTATGTTCTATCTCTATTTCATCAATTTGAGCAAAATTGGCCGGTGTGTTCTTCCCCGTTACAAGGACTTCCTGTCCCACTCTCAGCTCGCCATTATTAACAATAATCTCAGCTACGCCTATTTTTTTATAAAACTTGATAACTTCTCCCAAATAGATCTTTTCGTATTCTTTCTCCGGGCGTGCCCCAAAATCGCTTGGAGTGCCGAAATAAAATCCATTGGTAAACCCCCTATTATAGACCTTGCTTAAGTCTTTCTTTAAGGAGTCCTTTAATTTATCGCTTACCGCCCCTTTAAAGTATGCATCCACCAGAGCCCTATAACTTTCAGTGACCACCTTTACATATTCAGGGGGCCTCATCCTTCCCTCTATCTTAAATGCGCCGATGCCAGCTTCAATAAGTTCATCTAAAAAATCAATTGTGCAAAGATCTCTTGGGCTTAAGATATAATCTTTTCCTAAAAGAAACTCCTTACCTTCCTCCTGTACGTCCCTAATATAGTATTCTCTCCTGCAGGGCTGAAGACACTCGCCCCTATTAGCTGACTTACTGAAAGCGTCCTGCGACAAAAAACACCTTCCGGATATACTTACGCACATCGCCCCATGAACAAAGGTTTCGATGTCACATTCTATTTTTTCTTTTTTGATTTTTTTTATAATTTCTTTTATGTCTTCAAGGGTGCATTCCCTGGCCAGTACTATCCTTTTTACGCCCAGCGAAGAATAAAATTTTACAGCTTCAAAATTGGCAACACTCGCCTGAGTAGATAAATGAATATTCAGGCCCAGCTCCTTGGCTAGTGAAAGAACAGCCATATCCCATACAATAACGGCATCAACTTCACTTTTTTTGGCTTCAGCGAGGATCTTTTTTACTTTGGCCAGTTCTTTATTGTAGACGAACACGTTTAGGGCTAAATATCCCTTTTTGCCCCTCTCGTGCAGGTGTTTCATTACCTTTTTTATTTCAAGAATATCAAAGTTTCCTGCGGCGTAACGCATGTTTATTTCTTTTATCCCGAAATATACGCCGTCGGCACCGCTATCGGCAGCAGTAGTTAACGTTTCCCAATCCCCGGCGGGGGCGACTATTTCCGGTTTCTGAATATTTTTATCTGCCATTTAGCTTAATTGCTCCTTATCATTACTAGAAGCATCTTGAACTCTTTTATTGCTCTTACTGAATGCGGCACATCCGCGGGCATTATAACCATTTCGCCGGCTGTAACCACCTGAGGTTTCCCCCCGATGGTTATTTCACTCTCTCCATCAAGTACATAGACAAAAGCGTCAAAGGGGGCCGTATGTTCGCTCAGGCCTTGCCCTTCATCAAACGCAAAAAGCGTCAGGGTGCCTGTTTTTTTATCCATCAAGGTTTTACTTACAACGGAACCTTTAGAATAATCTACAAAGTTTTTCATATTAGCTTGAATGCCTTTTTCCATGTCCTCTCCTTTATTATCGGTTATTATACTACAAGCCGGGATTGGAAACAAATTCCAATCCCGGCTTGGGTTTATTCGGTCGGACCGCCGATCTTAAAACCGTTTTGGAAAATTACTTTCATTTTATGCGAAAAACGGTTTTACATTATTACTCTCGCACTTTACTCTATCCCAATATTGCCTTAAGATCTTCATCCGGCGTAGTTACCGGCTTCACGCTGAAATTCTCAACTAAAACATTTAGGACATTCGGTGAAATGAACGCGGGTAAAGACGGGCCTATCTTTATATTCTTTATCCCCAGCGAGAAAAGGGTTAAAAGTATACATACCGCCTTTTGTTCATACCAGGATAAGATTATAGATAACGGTAATTCATTTACCCCTACCCCGAACGCATCGGCCAAAGCTTGGGCAATAGCTATTGCTGAATATGCGTCATTGCACTGCCCGCAATCTAAAAGACGCGGAATACCTCCGATGTCCCCAAATTCAAGCTTATTGAACCTAAACTTACCACAGGCAAGAGTTAGTATTACGCTATCCTTTGGAACCTTCTCGGCAAGCTCAGTATAATAATTCCTGCCCGGTTTTGCGCCGTCACATCCTCCTATTAAGAAGAAATGCTTAATGTCTCCGGATTTTACAGCTTCGATTACTTTGTCAGCAACTCCTAAAACAGCATTGTGAGCAAAACCAACAAGTATGTCTTTATCTTCTTTGTCTTCCGAGAATCCTCCAAGCTCAACCGCTTTCTTAATTACCCTGGTAAAATCTTTTTTTCCTTCATGCGCGCTTATATGCCGGACACCCGGGAACTCGACCAGGCCTGTTGTAAAAATATTATCTTTGTAGGAGTCCTTGGGTTCCTGTATACAGTTAGTCGTCATAAGTATCGCTACTGGAAACTCACTAAACTCTTTCTTCTGGTCTTGCCATGCGCCACCGAAGTTACCCGCAAGATGTTTATATTTTTTTAGCTCGGGGTATCCGTGCGCCGGAAGCATCTCTCCATGGGTGTAAACATTTACCCCTTTTCCTTCTGTCTGCTCTAGAAGCTGCTCAAGATCATATAGATCGTGACCTGAAACAATTATAGCCGGGCCTTTTTTGTATCCCAGGGATACCGGAGTAGGAACCGGGTTGCCGAAACGCTGGGTATGCGCCTCATCAAGTATCTTCATACACTTAAGGTTTACTTTTCCGAATTCCAGAATAAGCGCAACCAGGTCATCACTGGTTAGGCTATCATCCACTAAAGCGGCAAGGCCCTTATGGAAAAAGGCCGTTACTCCCTCATCTTCCTTACCTAATATATAGGCGTGGTCAGCATAGGCCGCCATCCCCTTAATGCCCAAGAGGAGTATTTCCCTAAGACTTCTAACATCCTCATTTTCTCCAAGATCATTAATTATGCCCGCTTCATGTCCCTGTCTGAGAAGACCATCAATATCATCCGCAGGCTTCCAGCCGGCTATAGGGTGAACTTTTTCATT
>JAQBAV010000113.1:0-7094 GCA_032126595.1 Candidatus Omnitrophota bacterium
ACCGTATGCCTTAGCTGATTTTTATCAACCATCATCTTCGGCACGCTTTCAAACTCTTTCTTTAATTTTATCATCTGGGGTATCGTTATCCCCTTTAAAATATCTTTTAGAACTTCAGCTAGGTTCACGCTTACCAGGTCGGCTGGCTGGGTCTTGGCAAAACCCATGATATCGTCTATTATGCTATTAATGATGGATACTTGCTTCTTAAGCAGGTCTACATATTTCTGAACATTTCCATCGCCCTGTCCTGACTTGATCTTCATGTCCATGTACTCGATAGAGTTTTTCATGACTGCCAGCGGATCTCTCAATTCATGAGTAACGCTTCCGGCAAGCCTTCCCAGAAAGGCTAATCGTTCACTTCTATGAAGCCTTTTGCTTATATGGAGAAGTTCATCAGTTCTTTCTCTTACCTTGTCTTCCAAATGATCCTTTGAGTCCTTAAGCTGGTTACTCATCTCATTAAGGTCTTCTATCATAAAAAGCATGGACTTCTGTGTTCGCCTCTGTTTTTCTATCTGTTCTTCCAAGTCCTTCCTGGTAACTCTAAGTTCGAATTCTTTTTTTTCTACATACCCTAGTGCGGCCCTTCTGATATAGGCATTTTCTGATACTTTTTTCTTTAAGGCTATCGCCATCTTTTCAAGCTGTTCAGACTTGATTTTGAATCTACTTTTTGAATCCAGAATACTTTTTTCCCTATCTTCTTTAAGCTGTGAAAATAAACCCGTTACAAAAGCTAATAGAAGTAAGAATGAGGTTACAACGATGTTCATGGCTATAAAATAAGAGGTCTGGTCGTAAAGCGGTGAAATAACTGTTAAAAAAGAGTGGTGGTAAAATATCCCGCTATACTCTAGAAAGCTCATCACAAGATAACTCATGCATGCGAATAGCGATACAATAATCCCTCTTAGCCGGCTCATTAAGGCATTGCTGTATACGATGTCAAAGATATACAAGAAAAAACCGATCCACTCAACCCCCCCAAGGAAGTGAACCAGTAGAGTTGCAAACGAAATTCCAAAAAAGTAATAGCTGAACTGCGCGTTCGATAAGGCTCTTAGGGTTTTTAAGATCTTTAGTTTAAAAATTGCCAGGTAAAACACGACAACAGCGAGCCATCCATAAAACACCCAGACTACTGCTTCCGGTAGAAATAGCCCCAGTCCTTTTTTAAGGATGTTTACAACTATAAGAGCCACAATGATATTAAAAATTCGGTTTTCGAAAGATAGAAATAGCACCCTTCTCTGATAATCAATATCAGCCAAGAATTCACTATGGTCTCTGACGTTATTGTTCAGCTTATTCTGCTTCACTGTTCTTTTCCCTCTTTAAGCATTTTTATCTGTCGCGTTATTTGCTCCATCTCCTTTCTGAGATCTTTTATTCTCTCTTCTCGGGTTAAGGAGGCCCTCCAGAAGTCTTCCATCTCTTTTTTCCGTCTAGTCTCTTCCTCACGTCCCTGAATCAGCGTCGATACGTCTTTCATAATAGCCATCACAAGCGTTTCTCCTTTGTGCTCGAATATACTTAAAGTAACGCTTACATCTACATGGACATCATTTTTACAAACTATTACCGCCTCGAGATTACACCCCCCTCTAAAAAGAAGATCTCTTTGACATTCCCCGATCTCTTTTTTTGATTCCGGATGAAAAAAGTTTTCCACTGACTGTCCTATGAGCTCCATCTCAGTATATCCGGTAATAATTTCAGTTATGGGATTAACTTCCTCCACTATTTTTGTATCATGCTTATAAATAACAACTATGTCACCTGAGTTCTTAAAAAGCTTTTTGTATCTCTCTTCGGACTCTATCATATTTTCGTAAGAGAGCCTTTCCTCTGTTATGTCTTCAATCAAGGACTCTACCACGTCTTCGCCAGTATAGTAATCCCGGCTGATGTAAGAATTCATCAAAAGACACTTCTCCTTCCCTTCTAAAGTCTTAAAATGATACTCATAGTTTTTAAGAGCGCCTCGAGTCTTGATCTTCTGTCTGATACCATCCTCTTCTTCTACGTATATTAACAGCTCACTTAAGGATTTTCCGATTACGTCCCGCACCCGTAAATTAAGTTCGAGAATATTAACAAATCCGCTATTGGCTTCCAAAACAACTCCGTCTCTATATCTAAACCTGTAATATCCTATATTTGTGTGGTCAAGAAGCCTCTGGAGGGTCTTTTGAGATTTGCTATACGTAAGAAGTTTTTTCAGCAAAAATACGCTGATAATTAACACTATAAATATTGAGATTAATAGATAGATCATAGTTTTTCCTCAACTCCTTATAAATACATATTTTATAACGAGCATTATTATTATACATTATCAAAGTTGTCCTGGCAATTACCGTAAGGAAACATTTTTCCAAAAAGTTGCCTCTTAGAATAAATGTGCTATAATAGAATTGAGAGAGGAGAAAGGTAGAAGAACTTTATTGGGGTCTTTTTCATAGCTTTTCTTTCCCCCTTATTAAACAAGGTTAAAGAAAAGCTATACTTTTATGTAGAGATGTTTGAACCGGGCTTACGGGTTGTATGTCCGGTTTTTTTATTATTTCGGACTTTTGGGGTTTAGTTTTACCGCCAGTCGCGCTTTTAGCCTCTTTTTCTTGTCTCTTATGAGGCGCGAGATGTCTTTCTGTCGTCTGTTTACTCTTTCAGCGGCCATTATTCTGCAATCTCCATTATCTTATTGTAAACTTCTATAAAGTCTTTGCTTTGGCAATCATAACCTACTATCTGCGAAAGGAGCTCGCTGGAAGAATTAAATCCTATGGAGTAACCTGCAATTTTTATCATGGGGATATCTCCCTCGCTGTCCCCTACCGCTATCATTTCCTTGGGCGTTACCCTGAATTTTTTTAATATTGCTTTTAAGGCCTTTCCTTTTGCCCCGTGACTTATATTTATGGTAACTCCTCCTGTAAGTTTACCCTTCCTTACATTGAGCCGGTTTCCGAGGGTATAGTCAAAGCCTAATTCTTCTTTTACCCTCAGAGCCATAAATTGTAAACCCGTGGATACTGCAGCGAGTTTAAAACCTTTTTTCTTTAAACTCAAAATAGCTTTTTTTGCATTTTTAGAGTATCTTATCTTGCTGAAAATTTTATAAAGATTATCTACATTTATTCCTTTCCAATGCGCTGCATCAAGCTCGCAAAATCTTCTATAACTTATTTTTCCGGCTAAAAACTGCTCCTGGTATTTTTCGGCTAAAGCATCCCACAGACCTAGCTTCTCGTGAATATATCTCCAGCTTGATATATGCTGCGTGATCGTTCCGTCAATATCGAAAACTATAAGTTTGTATTTCATCTTTTCTTTGTAGCGGCAAGCTGTCCACATGCTGCCATAATATCGGTTCCTCTAGGTTTTCGCACAGTGACATTTACTCCCTTAGCTCTTACATTATCTCTAAACTTTATAATTCCTCGGGGCTCCAACTTCTTATGAGAAGGTTTTACCGGGTTGCATGTAATTAAATTAACTTTTGCCTTAAGCTTTCTCGCTATTGACCCAAGCTCTCTGGCATCTTTCTCTGAATCATTCTCGCCCGCAATAAGAGTGTACTCCAGGGTAATAACTCTCCCTGTTGCCTCATAATAGTTCTGGCAGGCAGAAACAAGGTCTTCTACGGGATACTTTTTATTAATCGGCACGAGTTTATCTCTAAGAGTGTTATTTGCCGCATGCAGGGATATGGATAATTCTACCTGCACACCCAGCTTTTTTAGTTTTTGTATACCCGGGATAATCCCACAGGTTGAAACAGTGATCTTTCGAGCTCCAATATTTATCCCGTCCGGGTGATTGATAATTTGAATCGCTTTAGCAAGATTATCATAATTATCCAGCGGCTCCCCTATGCCCATAAAAACAATATTTGTTACGCGGATATTATATTTTTTTTGTATCTCGATGATCTGGCTGGTTATCTCAGAAGGTGTGAGATTCCTGACAAAACCTAATAAGCCGCTCGCGCAGAAAGGACATTTTATTTTGCATCCAACCTGTGTCGATAAGCACAGGGTCTTTCTATTTTTTTCCTTAATATATACCGTTTCAATAAAGTTCCCGTCTTCCAGGCGCCACAAAAACTTCTCGGTACCATCAATAGACACAAGGTGTTCTTCGCAAGCCAAACCGCCTATGCTGTAGATTTCTCCGAGTTTTTGGATCAAAGCTTTGGAAAGATTAGTCATTTGGCTAAAAGATGTAACCTCTTTTTGATTAAGCCATAAAAATATCTGCTCAGCCCTGTGAGGTTTTTCGTCCATCTTAAGCATAATGCTTTTAAGTTCGTCCAGCGTAAAATTACGAATATCTGTCTTCATGTGGGATATTGTATCAAATATGATGAAACTAAACCATGCCAAAAAACAATCCGGGTTCGGTGATTTCCCCGAACCCGGATTGAAGCTGTTCGCTCATCGAACACACCCGTTCACTATTATATCATCTTATTCTTTTAAGTTTTTTAAAACGCTAGTTTTACTTTCATTCCAAGCGCATTAATGTTGGACCAATCATTACTATTTTTACTTATTTGCCATAGATAAAATAGTTCTGCCTTTAAGTTTTTGTATAATTTCATGTCGAGCCCAGCATATAAACGATTCCTATTCAGCTTCTCTCCATAAAAGTCTATAAAAATCTCGTCAGCTAGATAGGGTTGAATTTCGAATTTTGTCCATTTTACAGGAAACGCGACTTTAGTTTTATTTCTATATCTCCATTGATCACTATCATCTTTTATTCGTAACTCAAGCCTGCTTCTATTGTTGAACTTTAATCCCTGCCCCTTCCATTTTAATATTGCATTAAAATGGGGTCTATTTTCTTCTTCCCATTTCCCATTTTTCTTCTCATATATAAGTCTATAATTAACACCAAAATCAAGGCCTTCAGTAACATTTAGTACTAGACCTCCATCTGTATGGGTATAGTATAGCTCCGAGATATTACCTCCGAATCTTAGCTCTTCCTCGGCTGTAATTTTTAGCTTCTTATTAACTTTAGCATCTACTCCATACGTGTTCCATATTTGAAGATCGCCGTTCTCGAAAGCGAGCACATTCGTCGGTAGCATCACAGCACAATAAATAAAACATATACCCGCTAATATTTTTTTCATTTCTTTCTCCTAATAAATTTTTATTTTGAAAATATCGCTTCCTTGGATCCCTGCCATCTCATTTCGCCTATAACGGCTTGCGCAATATTTGTAAGGTGATCTCCTATTTTTTCAAGACAATCCACAAACTCTAAAAATATTATCCCTGATTTAATGTTGCAAATTCCTTTACCCAGCCGGTTCACATGTCCTTTTTTAAGCTCTTCTTGAAAATTGTTAATACGCTCTTCTCTTATTAATGCCTTATGTGCAAGAGAAGAATCGTCAGTCTCAAGCGCTTCCCTGACTTCTTTGGTCATGCCAACTACTTCCTCCCACATAAGTGTTAGTCCCTTTATGGCTTCATCACTGAAAGGCAGCTTTTCTTCGATCTTTGTCTCGGAAAGTTCTTTGATATTTTCTGAATGATCCCCTATCCGTTCTATATCGTTAACACTGTGGATCAGTACCGGCAGTTGCTCGGATTCTTCCTGCGTAAGATTTTTTTGCGAAAGCTCAATAAGATACTGTGTTATCTCGGATTGAAGGGTATTAATTGCTTGCTCAAGATTTGGTATAGATCTCAGCGTTTTTGCATCATTCTTAAAAAAACTTTCTGCCGCGTTAGAAACAGACTGTACTGAAAGGTCCAGCATTCGCACAGCTTCCTTTCTCGCCTGTTCTAAGGCAATTAAAGGAGTGTCCAATAAATGTTTCTCGAGATACTGCGTTCCCATTTCAATTGCGCCTTTTTTCTTTGGCACTAGCCATATACTGGCCCTTTCAAGCCATCCTATAAAGGGTAGGAAAACCAGAGCATTAACAATATTGAAGGTGCTGTGCGAGACGGCTATGTAAAACATAACGTTTTTAGCCGTAACTTCTCCGGGGATAATAAAGCTGATCGCTTTGACAAAAAGACCTGTATACACAAAAACCATCATATATGAGGTTCCAATAACATTAAACAGGGTATGCGACATGGCCGCGCGCCTGGCAGTCAAGTTTGTACCTATGGCGGCAAGTTGAGCGGTAATTGTGGTGCCTATATTGTCTCCAAGTATTATTGGGATTGCTGCCGGGAAACTTATTAGGCCATTGAAAGCAAGAACCTGAACAATGGCAATAGTGGCGCTTGAAGACTGTAATACTACAGTGAAGGCTATCCCTACCAGAACTCCCAGTATAGGATTGTCACTTAATGTTACAAATATATCTCTTACATGTTGGCTATCTTTTAATGGACCGAAGGCATCTTTCAGGAAGGAAAGTCCCAAAAAAAGCAGACCAAAACCCATAAGGATTTGCCCAAAGTACCTCGCTTTTCTTGACGTTCCGAATTTAGAAAGAGCAAAGCCTATACCTACAGTTGGAAGAGCGTATTGTGAAACCTTAAAAACCGACATTGAAGATACTAGCCACGCCGTAAATGTTGTTCCAATGTTTGCGCCGATTACAACGCTTATGGCCTGTTTTAAGGAAAGTAACCCCGCGTTAACAAAACCGACCACCATAACCGTGGTCGCACTTGAAGACTGTATTAAACATGTTACGGCCGCCCCAACAAGAATGCCTATTATTGGAATTTTGGTGGCCATGTGCAAAATCTTCTTAAGACGGTCTCCTGCTATATTCTTTAGGCCTTCCGACATAATCTGCATTCCAAAGAAGAAGAAACCCAATCCTCCGATAAGTCCAAATAATAAATTTTTTTCCATTTTTGTATCCTCCAGTTTTTATTTAATGACTTCGTCTAGCTTAAGTCACAACTGAATTATACATAAATAATATGAATTACATGTGAATGTATTGTGAAGATTTGATGAAGATGCGATTCTCTTATTTTGGAAGGATTATTGTTATTTTGGTGCCTTTGCCCGGCTCGCTGTCGATATCAATATGGCCTTTATGGAGTATTATGATGTGTTTGACTATGGCCAGCCCCAGCCCGGTTCCTCCGAGC
>JAQBAV010000114.1:0-9629 GCA_032126595.1 Candidatus Omnitrophota bacterium
GTAGCGTCCCTTCCGTCATTGCGAGGAACGAAGCGACCCTTCCGTCATTGCGAGGAGCGGTAGCGACCCTTCCGTCATTGCGAGGAGCGGTAGCGACCCTTCCGTCATTGCGAGGAGCGGTAGCGACCCTTCCGTCATTGAGAGGAGCGGTAGCGACCCTTCCGTCATTGCGAGGAGCGAAGCGACGAAGCAATCTTTTTAGAGATCCCTCGCTATCGCTTGGGATCAAATTCGGCCGTACAACTTATGTTACTTTGTTCCATAAGTTGTGGCCTCATTTGACTTATTATGAAAAAGACAATACTATCAATATTAGCGTGTATTTTATTTGCCGGAGCGGCGATAGCCCGGCAGGATATAGGACTGGAAGCTACTCTTGAGAGGAATAGAGTATCTACGGGTAACCCGGTGTATCTTAATGTTACTTTTTATGGTGACAATAATGTTAAGATATCCCAAATGCCTAATATAGACGGCCTGCGTATTAATTATGTCGGACCAGCTTCAAGGACATCTATAATTAACGGAGAAGTAACAAAATCAGTCTCTCATGCCTATTTAGTATTTCCGCTAAAACCCGGGGACTTTAGTATTGGCCCTTTTTATGCAGATTATAGGGGAAGAACATATGAAGCCCCGGCGGTCCACTTAAGGGTAGACGGCACTCCCACGACTGTTGGTTCAACCAGTGCAAGAGGATCGGTTACAGTGCCTATACCACCATCGTCCTCTAGGACATCTTCAGGAAGCTCCGGTGTTCGCAACCCTGAGATAGAGAGTCGGGTCGCTTTAAAGATCGAGCTGCCCAAGACAAAAGTGTATATAAATGAATCCATACCTATCACAATCAAGTTATATGTGAATAATTTGGCTTTAAAAGACATAGAGTATCCTTCATTTCCTCATGAAGGTTTTTCCGTAGGAGAACTTGCTGAACCTGAGAAAAAGCAGGAGGTTGTAAGAGGGTCCAGATACAATGTTCTGGTATTTAAGCAGGATATGTTTGGGATAAAAGAGGGCAGTTACATCATAGGTCCCGCAACTCTTAGCTGTAAAGCATTGATGCCCAGGCAAACTTCAAGACGATCATCTCTTTTTGGAAGAAGTGTTTTTAACGATGATTTTTTTGATAATATATTTTCAAGAAGCGATATATATCCGATGGATGTAGAGTCGAACTCGATACCTGTCACAGTTCTTCCTTTCCCAAAGAAAGATAGACCAAGCTATTTTGAGGGGGCTGTAGGCAAATTTAGCATGGAAGTTCATACGGATAAAAAAGAAGTTAAGGTGGGCGACCCCGTTGTTGTACGAATGATAATAAGCGGCTACGGGAATCTCGACACAGTAAGTGCGCCTAAAGTAGAACCCTCCGAATCATTTAAGACTTATGAACCGCAAGTCTCCAAGAAAGGTTCAACAAAAATTTATGAACAGGTTTTTATACCCAAGACAAAAGGTGATTTGACCCTGCCGGTAATATCATTCAGCTACTTTGACCCTGCCTCCGAAAAGTATGAAACCATTACGGCCGGAGGAGAAGCTGTAAGGGCTATTGAAAGGGAAGAGTCTGAAAAAGGTGTTATGGTTGTATCTATGCCGGGGGTTCAGAATGTCATATATCCGGAAGAAAAACTCGGTACGGACATTATTCATATTAAGCAAGATATAGGAACAGTGTATCCGTCTGATTACTTTTTATATAAAAGCGGTCTTTTCTGGGCAGGGCAGTCAGTGACTACCATTATTTTTATTCTTCTCTTTGTGTCTCACAGAAAAAAAGAAAGAATCAGGACCGATAGAAAATACGCCAGAGTTTTAAGAGCCCCAAAAGCAGCGCGCTCGGGACTTAAAAGAGCAACATCTATGATCAGTAAAGGAAAAATAGTTGAGTTTTACGATGAGATCTTTAAGACCCTTCAAAATTATCTGGGCAACAGACTCGACCTTGCCAGGGCAAGCATTACATATGAAGTTGTGGGAGAAAGACTTTCCCATACTGAATGTGAAGAAGAAATAAAAGAGGCTTTAAAAGAAGTTTTTTCTACATGTGATAGCATCAGATATGCTTCCATAGTTCCAAGCCGTGAAGAGGCCGAGAGGGAGCTTGATAATGTTAAAAGAATAATAAATTATCTGGAAAGAGCAAAGCTATGAGGATATTAAAAATATTTTTATGTTCAGTTTTTATATTTTCTTTGTTTGTTTCTTTTTCCTTTGGAGAAAGCGACGAGAGCAAGAAGATGCAGTCGATTGATAGACTTTTCCAGCAGGCTGGAAACTACTATGAAATGGGGCAGTACGATAAGGCTGTCACAGAATATAAAAATATACTGAGAGATGGATATGATTCCGGACCCCTTGAATATAATTTAGGAAATGCTTATTTTAGAATAGGAGATCTCGCTAATGCTATATTAAGCTACGAGCGGGCCAAGAGAATCGTGCCGCGCGATGCGGACCTAAAGGCTAATTACAGATTTGCAAGAGCTGAAGTCAGGGAAGACGTTCTTGATAAAAGAGGCATATGGAACTGGCGGCCGCTTAAAGTGTACTCAGAAAGTTTAACTATTAATGAGCTCATTCTAATACTGTCCGGTACTTATATATTAGTGCTTTTAATTATTACAGCTGCTCTTTACTGGCCATGGATCTTGCGAAAATTTTCTATAATTACCTTATTGTTAATTCTTTCTTTTATGGGTAACCTATACATTACATGGCACAAGACCAACTTGGTCGGCAAAGAGGCTATAGTATTAGATTCAGAGATCCAGTCTAAATTTGCCCCAATAGATAGCGCTACGAAATTCTTCAACCTTTATAAGGGTATGAATATTATTGTCTTAGGCGAAAAGAGCGGGTGGTATAAGGTGAAACGTTCAGACGGAAAGATCGGTTGGATTAAAAAAGAACAAGTGGAAATAGTATAAATATGCATAAAACATTCAGAGAAAAATTAGAGACCGATCTTATATTTTTAGACGGCGCATTCGGAACATATATCAATACATTCGGTATCAAAGACGAAGATTTTAGAGACAAGCCGGGATGTATGGAATATCTCTCCATTACACGGCCTGACTTGATCGAAAAACTGCACAGAGATTATTTAGATGCCGGAAGCGACGCCGTAGAAACTAATACTTTCGGCGGGAATGCAATAAAGCTCGCGGAATACGGACTTGAGAAAGAAGCCTATAACATTAATCTTGCCTCAACCAGGATTGCCCGCGCAGTTTGCGATAAAGTTTCAACGCCTCAGGAACAAAAATATGTAATAGGGACAATGGGGCCCACAGGAAAACTTCCCTCTTCAACAGATCCTGGCCTGGGCAATATAACCTACCGGGAACTCAAAAATATATTTTATGAACAGGCAATAGCCATAATAGAGGGCGGAGCAGATGCGCTTTTGATTGAGACAGCGCAGGATCTCTTGGAGATGAAGGCGGCTTTGGCCGGAGCCAAGGAAGCTATAGACGAGAAGCGCAAAGACATTGTGCTTATTGCACAGTGCACGCTCGCAAATAACGGCCGGATGCTTCTGGGGACAGATATATCTGCAGTAATGACTACATTAAGTTATTTAGGAGCGGATGTTATAGGGCTCAACTGTTCTACGGGGCCTTATGAGATGGAAGGCGCTATAAAATTCTTAAGCGAAAATTCGCCTACACGTATATCATGCGTTCCCAACGCCGGACTTCCCATAGAAAAGGATGGAAAGACAGTTTATTCTCTAACGCCGGAGGAAATGGCTGAAGCCATGTCTAGGTTCGTTAAGAAGTACAAAGTTGATATTATTGGAGGGTGTTGCGGAACCACTCCCAGCCATATACGAAAGATGAAAGAAGTAATAAAAAAAGGATCTAAACGCAAGAAGCTTCAGAATACATTTTTTGCAAGTTTTTATAAAGGGTATAACCTTAAAGATCTTAAGCGCCCATTAATAGTCGGAGAAAGAATAAACACTCAAGGTTCCCGGAAGACAAAAGAGCTTCTAATCAATGAAAATTATGATGAGATTATTGAGCTCGCCAAGAGCCAACAAGCCTCGGGTGCTAACATCCTTGATGTGTGTACGGTTCTTACTGAAAGGAAAACAGAAGAGAAAGATGCAGTAATACTTACTCGCAAATTAAGAGAAAGCGTCGAAGTTCCGCTAATGATAGACTCAATGAATGCGGATGTCATTGAAGCGACGAGCGAGAACTATCCGGGGACGCCCTTCATTAATTCGGTTAACCTTGAAGATGGCGGCGAAAAGGCAAGACGCATATTCAGTTTAGCGAAAAAACACGGCGGGTTTGTGGTCAGTCTTACAATAGACGAAGAGGGTATGGCAAAAACTGTCGAGAAAAAAATTGAAGTAGCAAAGCGGCTTTATAAGATGGCTACGGAAGAATTTGGCCTGGAGCCTCATCAGATACTTTTTGACATGCTTACATTTACCCTTGGGACGGGGGAAGAAGAATATGCTGATTCAGCACTTAATACTTTTGAAGCTATTAAGCGGGTAAAGAAGCTCTTTCCCGGAGTTTTGACGATTCTGGGCGTAAGCAATGTATCCTTTGGACTTTCAAAAGAGGCCAGGGGAGTGCTTAATGCGGGGTTCTTGTATCATGCGGTAAAATCGGGCCTCGATATGGCTATTGTAAACCCTGCAGTAAACATTAATTATACTTCCATGCCGAAAGAAGAAAGAGGCTTAGCGGAAGCTCTTTTATTGAATAAGAAGAAAGATGCTCTAGAAAAATTTATTAATTATTTTGCATCGAAAACTCTTAAAGTCAAATCTCTTATCAAAAAATCTACTTTGGCTGAGCAAACAATAGAAGAGAAGCTTACCTCCTGCATTTTGCAGCGTAATAGCTCCAAAATAGTCCCGCTTTTAGATGAGGCGCTAAAGACACAGAGAGCTGAGGACCTTATCAATAACGTTTTAATGAAAACCATGCAGCTAGTCGGTGAGAAGCTTGATTCCGGCGAAATGGTTCTTCCATATGTTCTTCAATCTGCTGAAGTTATGAGAAGGGGCTTGGAGCACCTGGGGCAGTTCATACCACATAATGAAGAAATTAAAAAAGGTAAGGTGCTTCTTGCGACAGTATTCGGGGATGTGCATGATATCGGAAAAAATCTTGTTAAAATGATACTTAAAAGTAACGGGTTTGAGGTTATTGATTTAGGAAAACAAGTTCCGGTTGAAAAAATAGTCGCTGAAGCCAAAAAACATGAAGTTGACGCAGTGGGGCTAAGTGCGCTTTTAGTATCTACCGCGCGTCACATGAAAACCTGCGTCCAAAGTATGCATGACGCGGGCCTGGAATATCCAGTTTTAATAGGAGGGGCTCCTATTAACAAAAATTTTGCATATGAAGTTTCTTCCCTAAGCGATGGAACGATCTATAGGGGCGGGGTGTTCTATTCTAAAGATGCTTTCGTAGGCTTAAAAATAGTTCAGGCGCTTATGAACCCCGAAGAAAAAGAAAAAATAAAATCCGAACTTACGGGTTCAGTGGAAATAAAAACTTCTCAAGGCGAGGAGAAAAAAGTCGAAGACAAACCTCGCCAGAAGAAAAAAAGGAAGAGCGTTCCAAATCCTCCATTCTACGGCGCGAGGACTGTTACAAATATTCCCGCAGACAGGGTTTTAGAGTATCTCAATGAGAGGATGCTTTTTGAGCTTTCCTGGGCAGTTAATGTTAAAGATGAAGGAGAGAAAAAGAGGCTAATAGAAGAAGAATATAAACCCCTGCTTAAAGATCTTAAAGAAGAAGCCTTAAGGAAAGGGTGGCTCGAGCTTAAGGCCGTATATGGTTATTTTAAGTGCCGAACTGAAGGTGACGACATAATTATAATGGACGAAGATGGCCAGAAGGTAGAAACGCTCTTCCTTAATAGAATTCAGGGATATAAGAGCCTGGCTTTGGCGGATTATTTTTCTATAGGCCCTGACGGATATGATATTATCGCGTTTCAAGCCGTTACGGTCGGAAGTAAAATAAGCGACGCCATAAAAGAATTTAATGAAAAAGGGGAGAGCGCAAAAGCCTTTCTTCTTCACGGCTTAAGCGTGAATCTGACTGAAGCACTAGCGGTGTATATGCATGACAAAGTGCGTAGTGAACTAAAGCTTGCTAAGGATCAGGGAAAAAGGTACAGTCCGGGATACCCTTTATGGAAAGACCTGGAGGATCAGAAAAAAATATTCAGCCTTTTAGGTGTTGAGAAAAATATAGGCGTTGCACTTACTGAAAGCTATCAAATGGTACCCGAGCAGTCCACAACTGCCATGATAGTGTACGATAGTTCGGCGGAGTATTAATGGCGGATCTTTTAAGAATTCCTTCCAGGGACATAAGATTTTATCCAGCGAAAAATCTTACTTCACAAAAGTCCATTTTACTCCTCGTTTGTATTCAAACTCGGAGACCAAGCTAAAATGAACTTTTGAGACCCTGTCCGGAAAACTTAAAACATCCGCCTTATATAAATTCTGAGAAGTTTTTAATAAATCACAGCGTTGTAGCCTTAAAAAGCGGGGTGAGGTAGTTATGGAATGTAAAAAAGAAAAAAATATGGATTTTTGTAATTGTTCATACAACCCTTGTTCAAGAAAAGGTATGTGCTGTGAGTGTGTGCAATACCATATTAGTTCAAAACAGGTTCCCGCATGCTTCTTCCCGAATGATGTAGAAAAAACATATGATAGAAGCATTGAAAAGTTTATTGAAGTTTACCAGACCAGGGGCGGAGACTGGCTTTAGATGAAAAATAAGTATGATGTAATAGTAGTGGGCGGGGGTCATGCCGGAACCGAGGCTTCTTTGGCTTCGAGCCGTATGGGCTTGTCTACGCTGCTTGTTACTTTAAAAAAAGACACTATCGGTTACACTTCGTGTAATCCCTCTATAGGAGGAACCGGCAAGGGCCAGCTCGTTAAAGAGGTTGACGCGCTCGGTGGTGAAATGGGTAAGGCGGCTGATTCTTCATGCATTCAATATCGCCAGCTCAATTCATCTAAAGGATATGCCGCAAGAAGTTCCAGGATGCAGATAGATAGAAGGGCTTACAACGATTACATCTTGAAAGTTGTTACGCATCAGAAAAATCTCGATATTCTAGAAGCTGAAGTGATGGAAGTGATCGTAAAAAATGCTGAGGCAAAAGGCGTTAAAACTGCTTTAGGTGAAAAAATCGAGGCAAAAGCAGTCATCCTTACTACGGGCACTTTTATGAACGGTATCATTCATGTAGGTCTTGAACACGAGTCAGGAGGACGTATTGGTGAGAGGGCATCTATAGGACTTTCGGACAACTTAAGAGAGCTTGGGCTAAAAGTAGGATCATTAAAAACAGGTACACCTGCAAGGTTAGACGGAAAAACTATAGACTTTTCTGTTTTAGAGGAGCAGGGAAGCGATTTTCCAATTATTCCTTTTTCTTTTGGAACAAAAGAAGTTACTTTCCCTCAGAAGCCGTGCTACTTAACTCGAACAAATAAAAATACTCACGAGATTATTCGAGGGGGTCTGGATAGATCTCCTCTTTACACGGGAAAAATAAAGTCCACCGGAGTAAGATATTGTCCTTCCATAGAAGACAAGGTAATGAGGTTTTCTGAAAGAGACTCACATCATATTTTTCTTGAACCCGAGGGGCTGAACACGGATGAGTATTATCCAAATGGTATTTCGACAAGCTTGCCCATAGACGTGCAGGAGCGCATGCTCCATAGTATAAAGGGGCTGGAAAGCGTAAAGATGAATAAGCCGGCCTATGGGATTGAATATGATTATGTGGATCCGACTGAACTTATTGCAACTCTCGAAACTAAAAAAGTTTCAGGACTTTTTTTGGCCGGCCAGATAAACGGTACTACCGGATATGAAGAAGCTGCTGCGCTGGGCCTGGTGGCAGGAATAAATGCCGCGAGAAAAGTTAAAAAGGAAACCCCCATAATTTTAGATCGAAGCCAGGCTTATATAGGTGTTCTTATCGATGACCTGGTTACCAAGGGAACTCTGGAGCCGTATAGGATGTTTACTTCGCGTGTTGAGTATAGAATACTTATTCGTGAAGATAATGCAGATACAAGACTTAGCAGTCTGGGTTATGATCTCGGACTTATATCGAAAGAAAGACTCGAAAAGGCTAAGGAAAAATTAACGAAAGTCGCTAAAGAGAGAAGCAGGATAAAGTCTATCACAGCTTCCCCGGGCGGGGCAATCGACAATGTTTTGAAAGAAAAAGGCGAAAGCGTTCTTCAACAGGGAATTAGCTTAGAAAATATATTAAAGAGGTCCGGCATCTCTTACGGAGATATAAAACCTTTAGACAAAGATGGACTAGACCTTACTTATTATGAAAAAGTCCAGTTAGAGGTGGATATAAAATATGCAGGCTATATCGAAAGAGAAAAAGCAAAGGTTAAGAAGCTTCATGAGCTGGAAAGGGTACGCATACCAGAGGATTTTAATTACGACGGTATACCGGGGCTTTCAAATGAAGTTAAGGAAAAGCTTAAAAATTTCAAACCTCTTAATCTGGGGCAGGCTTCAAGAATTTCAGGTATAACACCGGCAGCAATATCCATACTTATGGTAAGACTAAAGTCAGGCAAAAAATAATGTATTACTATTCATTTGGTGAATATCTTAAAGACAAGTACGGACGAAAGGTAAGAAAAATCGGTCTTAACGCTGGATTTACCTGTCCGAATAGAGATGGCCGAACCGGGGAAGATGGATGTATTTTTTGTAATGAATTCGGATTCAGTGAATTTCCCGATGACAGCGTTTCACTGAAAGAGCAGATAGACAGGACTATATCTATCTTCAAGAAAAAGGGAGTAGAAAGTTTTATAGCGTATTTTCAGAATGGGTCAAATACCTATGCTCCCGTAGAAGAGCTAAAAAAAATATATGACATTATTCATGAATATCCAGAGATAATAAGTTTATTTATATCCACCCGGCCTGATTGCGTGAATGATGAAGTTCTGGACCTGATCCAAAGCTATACTGCTAAGTATGAGGTGTGGGTAGAATATGGCCTTCAAACCATACACGATAGAACTCTTGAATTCATTGGTAGAGGGCATAGTTTCACTCAAACAGAAGAAATTATAAGGAAAACCTCTGAAAGAGGAATAAAAGTGGGAGTGCATGTGATATTAGGCCTTCCCGGCGAGTCTAAGGACCAGATGATGGAAACGGCAGAGAAGGTTTCACGTCTCCCGGTTTCCGGCGTAAAGCTCCACCTTTTTCATGTTATTAAAAATACAGCACTGGAGGAGCTATATAACAAGGGCGAGGTAAAGCTTTTAGAAGAGGACGAATATATAAATGCAGCGTGTGACTTTATTGAAAGGCTTAGCCCCGATTGTGTCCTATTGAGACTTGCTTCTGACGCAAGAATCAAAGTTTTAGTGGCTCCAAAGTGGATGAATAAGAAACTGGAAGTTATAAGAAAAATAGAAAGAGAGTTTTCCAGACGCAATACCCGTCAAGGAACGCTTTTTAAGATGTGATCTTTATGTTGTCATTGCGAGGAGCGGGTAGCGTCCCTTCCGTCATTGCGAGGAGCGAGCAGCGTCCCTTCCGTCATTGCGAGGAGCGAGC